>JAGQHH010000136.1 GCA_020431945.1 Cyanobacteria bacterium HKST-UBA02
CGTTATGGGACAGAGGCCCCTTTCGCTCGGAGACAAAGACAAATGCCGAGTCCGGATATTCGCGTCGTAGCTTCCTAAGCGCTCGGATTTCCTCTCCTTCCAGATGGTGAACGGAGTCATCCCCGTTCTTCAGGCGGTTCACGTGGAATTTGGCATTGTCCAGGTCTAGCTGATCCCATTTGAGATCCACGAGCTCACCCACGCGGAGAGCATGCCGAAACATCATTAGAATCAGCAGAGAGTCGCGGGCGCTGTGCCTACCGGTCTGCTTGGCTGCGGCAACGAGTAGTTTGAGTTCTGCGACCGTAATGTACTCACGAGAGCGCTTCTCGAGATTCGGGCGCTTAACCGGAGGGCTGTTTTTTAATTTCCGAAACTTTCCCGAAAATGGTTTTCGGGAGGTTTTTCTAGCCACCTGTCAAACTCCTGGTTGCCGGGGATTTCTCTATCCCTACTTTACCAAAAATGGTCTTATTCGGTAAAAATTGGACGGACATAATCGACCATGCAAATCTCGACTCCGTCCCTAGTCCCTGATCCCAGGAGAGGCTTAAGACAGCCAAGAACGCCATAGTTCACATATCGGCTCTACTCTTTGCGAGAAAACAGTCTTGTCTCTCATGAGTCCTAGCATACCTACCTCCTTCTCAAGAATGCTCTTGCACTTCTCGTCTCGCTCTAGTTCGACGCATAGGCTGAGCTTCTCTATTGCAAGACAGAGCAGGTTATCGAGATCGTCAGTTGGCCAGATCATTTCGTCTCCCAACAAGATTAACAGGCAGCTTGCTGCTCGAATTCCCGGAAGCGATACATCCTGTACTTCATGCCTCAACATTTCTTCTATTCTCTGCGGTAATTCAGTTTCAGCAATTAAGGGCTCTAGCCAGTTAACAGCCAAATCGTCGTGCCAAGGAGCACATCCAACTCTGCTCATTTATGTTCCTCCTGCTTTGTCAAAAATTACTATAAAACATCATAAAAAATGGAAAAGCTCCAAGTTCCTGTGACCTCCGATTTCTGCTATTAGAAGTCGGTCGTTTCCTTTTGGGACGAGATAAAGAAGAGTGTACCTGATGATGTGTGCTGAGATGGAAAGTCTCTTCTGCCGCTCTGACTTTTGCGTCTATACTGCGGTTAAGGGCACTGAGAAAACACTGCCGAAAATGACCGTTTTCGGCAATGTTCGCTGCCGGCTCCACCAATATCTCCTGCCTCAAGCCATGCCAAAACGCAGACTCCAAACATCATTTTCGGCAGAGTTCCGATATCGAAGCGAGCCCTGACAGGGCTACACCTGCCTCCCGCCTCTAACTAAATCCGCGATCCCGCATGAGCGCCTCTGTATCCACATCTCTCCCCCGGAAGTTGCGGAAGGCGACGTCCGGCGGCACCGAATTGCCGACACTGAATATAGTGTCACGGAAGCGATCGCAGGTCTTGCGGTCGTAGAAGCTTCCGGCTTCTTCGAAGGCTTCGGAGGCGTCAGCCGACATGGTGTCCGCCCAGATATAGACATAGTATGCTGCAGAGTAGCCGTCGTCGGCGAAGATATGACCGAAGGCGGTGGGACGGTGCCGCATGACGATCTCTTTCGGGCAGTCCAGATCTTTCATGACCTTCGCCTCGAACTTGTCCGGATCGATTGTATGCTCATCGCTTGCCGCCAGGTGGATCTTCATGTCATAGAGTGCTGATGCCAGATATTCGGTGGTGCCGAAACCCTGGTTGAAAGTCTTGGCTTTCCGGATCTTTGCCACCAGCTCTTCCGGTATCGGTTTGCCGGTCTTGTGATGCAGCGCGTACTTCGAGAGCACTTCTTTGGTTATCGCCCAGCGCTCGTTCACCTGGCTTGGGAACTCGACGAAATCACGCTTGACGTTGGTGCCGGCAAGGCTCGGGTAGTGGACGTTCGATTGCAGACCGTGCAGGGCATGACCGAACTCGTGGAACATCGTGGTGGCATCGTCCCAGGAGATGAGCACCGGCTCGCCGGGTTTGCCTTTGACGAAGTTGGCGTTGTTCGAGACGATGGGCGTGATCTCGTCTTTGAATTTCTCCTGGGTCCTGTACTCGTTCATCCAGGCGCCGGAGTGCTTGCCGTCTCTGGCATAAGGATCGAAATACCAGAGACCAATGCGCTTGCCGTCGCGCTGGACCTCATATACGGTGACATCGGGATGCACCACCGGTAGTCCCGAGGTTTTCACCATCTCGAGACCGAAGACCTGTTTGGCAGCCCAGAACATCCCTTCCAGGATCTTGTCCAGTTGCAGGTATTGCTTGACCTCTTCCTGGTCGAGATCATACCGGTCCTTGCGGACTTTCTCTGCATAGTAGCGATAGTCCCAGGGCTCGATGGTTATGCCGGCGCCTTCTTTGTCCGCCAGGGCCTGCATGTCTTTCACTTCTTCCCGGGCGCGGGCAGTGGATGCTTTCCAGACTTTCATCATGAGCTCCATAGCCGCATCCGGGGTCTTGGCCATATTGTTGTCCAGGGTCCAGTGCGCATGGGTGGGGAAGCCCAGGAGTCTGGCTCGCTCGGTGCGGAGCTTGAGGATCTCGCCGATGTTTTTCTTGTTGTCGTGGGCGTCGTTGTTGTCGCCGCGATTGGTCCAGATCCGCCAGCCTTTCTCGCGCAGGTCGCGGCGAGCCGAGGAGCACAGGAAGGGATCCATGGACGAGCGGGTGTTGGCGATCACCCATTTGCCTTTCTTGCCCCGGGTCTCGGCCTGGGCGGCGGCTGCCTGACGAAGGTCGTCCGAGAGGCCCTCGAGATCTTCTTCTTTATCAATCACCAGGCAGAGCTCTTCTTCGTCTGCCAGTTGATTGTGCCTGAAATCAGTGTAGAGCTTGGAGAGCTTTTCATTGATTGTGGCGAGCCGCGCTTTCTTCTCTTTCGACAGACCGGCTCCCCGGCGGGCGAATTGCTGGTAGTAGACTTCGACGAGCCTGACTTGCTCCGGGTCCAGATCGGAGTCGTTGCGTGCTTCGTAGACTGCTTTGATGCGCTCGAAAAGCGGGCCGTTCTGGATGACTTCGTCTTCGAACTTCTGCAGAATGGGGCTCATCTCTGTCTCGATGGCTTGCATGGACTTGTCGTTCATGGTCGAGGTGTAGATGTCGAAAACCCTGATAGAGCGGTCCAGGGGGCGCCCGGTGTCTTCCAGGACAGCTATGGTGTTGGCGAAACTGGGTTTTTCTTTCTGATCGGTGATTGCTTTGAGCTCGGCGCGCTTGAGATCCATTCCTTTGAGGATGGCTTCTTTGACGCCGCTCTTGTTCACCTTGTCAAAGGGAGGGAAGCCGCCGTGCTCTCCGGTCCAGGGCTCTAGAAAAGGTCCCATGGGAGGCTCCCCGGCCGCCAGGGCCTCTTGCAGGTCGGACAACGATGCTCCTCCCAGAGCAGCCACTGCTGCAGCACGTTTCAGGAACTTGCGTCGGTTCATTGCTTTCCTCCTGTCTTCCAGTCGCCCGGGCACAAGGAAGCATTCTAGCAAAAGGATGGAGACCGGTCCGGTTCCGGAGCTAACTGACGGAGGCTATGCTCACAGCCGATCGGCTGGCAGCGCTCTTCATGGCAGCCTCGATTATTTCCATGACGAGCAGCGCCTCCTCCGGATCCACCGGTGGTCTGCCCCCGGTTCTTATAGCTTCGGCTGTCAGTGAATAGAATTTCTCATAGCAGCCCGTCTCGCTCTTTATTGTTTTCTCGGCGCCGTCTTCTCCACTGGTGAGGGTGCCGGATAGCTCATCCGGTTCGATGCCCCAGCCCTGGTCACCGGGATGGCCCCCGGCACGCAGAGCCTCTTCTTGAGGATCGAGACCATATTTCTCGAAAGTGCCGTTGAGGGCAAGAACCCGAAATCTCGGGGCGCGCTTTGCCGAGATGACATTTGCCCAGAGATGAGTCGAAACACCGCCGGGGAATGTCAGGGCGACAAAAGTATCGTCGCTCGCCGTGGCTCCCGGTCTGGTGTTGCGGACCTCGGCATAGACGCTCTCAGGTCTGCCGAAAAGATTACATGCCTGGTCTACTAAATGGCTCTGTAGATCGAAGAGCAGCCCGGCACCATCTTCGATGCTTCCGGATTCGCGCCATTTATTTGGATCGACAGTGGGTCGATAGCGCTCGAATCGAGACTCGAGCCGCAGGACAGGCGAGAGGCTGCCATCTTCGATCAGTTTTTTGACCGTCAGGAAATCATTGTCGAAACGACGGTTCTGAAAAACCGTCAGGAGCCGTTTCTTTTCCTTGCTCAACTCAATCAGCATGCGGCAGTCCCGGGAGCTGGTGGCGAAAGGCTTGTCGACCACCACATGGAGCCCGGCATCGAGAGCGACTGCGGCCTGGGGCGCATGATACTTGTTCGGGGAGGCTATGACGACGAAATCCAGATCGGCTGCGGCCAGAATTACTTCGTCGAAAGTGGCGGCGAGCCTGGCGTCGGGAAAATCGCGGCTGGCCTCGGCGCGGCGCTCGGGATTGGCGGTGACGATGGTGGTTATCTCCATGCCCGCAGTCCGGGCTATCAGGGGAGCATGAAAAACCCTGCCGGCAAGACCGTAGCCAACCAGTGCCACCCTGATTCTATTCGTCGCCATCTTCGCTTGCCGCTCCCTGCCTTTTGGGTACCGCTAAGCGAGTCATCGTATCACGTTGAGACATCATGAGCTTCGTCAGCTCTAGAAGTTGATCCTCATGTCCCGGTCGCCGATGGAGGCGACGAAGTCGGTCCACCCGGAGCTTTCCTGACCGGCGGCGAAGACCTTCTCGTTCTCTACCGCCTGGAGGTTGTATCCATGGGCGGCGAAGAGGGGCTGTTGCGTGCGGGCGAAATTGAAAGCGAATTCTTTGGCTTGCTCTTCGGACATTCCTTGCATGTATTTGAAGACCTGCTCGAGATTTCTCGAGAAATCATATTTGAGAGTGTGATAGTTCGGGTCGTTCCATTTGAGAGTGCCGTCGTCTTTGCGTCCTCCCAGACCGCCCATGACCGGGGCTCGAGAGAAGTCGGTGACCTGACCGTCGTTTGGTTTGCCGGGCATGAACTTGAGCAGGTCTACATTCATGGGAATGCCGTAGTGCTGCTTGAATGCTTCCTGACTCAGTGGAATATCTGTGCCGTCGGCAAAATAATGATTGTTTCTCTCGGGTCTTGTCTGAGTGATGACCCGGTCGTTGCCGCGGTTTCGGGGGGGCCTGTTGTTGCGAATGCTTCCGTCGCCCTGATTTATTTCTTGATCTCTTCCCTGATCTATTTCTTGATCTATTCCCTGATTCATTCCTTGTGTTCCCGGGAGCATGGGCTGCCGGGCGGACATGGACATCAACAGCATACGCAGATAATCCAGTTGCAACTGGAGCATTCTTATCTGCTCGGCTTGCTGCTGCTGTTGACGCCAGCCTTCCGGAGAACGCGGATCGGCCGGATAGTCCCAGTTTCTGGCTGCGGCGATATCGCGTCCGGTGATGCCCCGGGGGTCATTGTTGCCATCGGCGCCGGCGAACTTGTCGAAATGGTCGAGGACGAAACCCAGATCCGCGGCTTCTTGTGGATGGATCCGTTTGCCGTTCTGGAGGAGATACTGCTCGAGCTCCCGGCGGGATACATGCGTGGGGTCCCCGTCGGTGTTCATGGACCCGGCATGGAGCGCCAGGGTCTCCGCGGCGCGCTGGGGGCTGCGCGGCTCCGGAAGCTGCGCCCCGGATCCATATTGGAGCTCTACGCTGGGAAAGCCCGAAAGCGCTCCACTGCATCCGGTGACGGGTGCAAGTGGAAACGCATCGGGTCGGTAGACCTGGTGCACGACGGATCGTAGAATCTCGTTGGATGACAGGCCAGTGTCGGGAGGGACGAATCGAGACTCCGGCGATCCACCAGTAACCATGCGCTACCTCCTGTGTCTGGATAATTCAGAGGTTAGCCGGGTTTTGTTATGGAGTTGTTAATCGGATGCGTTCTCAGATGCCTTTTTAGATGCGTTCGCCGATCACTGCTGCCAGATTGGCTGCGTCGTCGGTCCCGATGATGGTGTGCCGGCCGTCTTTGTGAGTGAGATCGACGGCATTCAGCCCGTATATATTGTAGAGCCAGCCATGACCGACATAGTGGATGCCCCAGCCCATCAGAGGCGTGGTTCGAATGGTCTCGACGGCGCTGATCTCCGCCAGAGGAAGCGACCAGCTCGGAAAGCCGTTGCCGAATCGCCAGTGTATGTACTCCTCGTCTACTTCGACGGTGAGCACTCGAAAGATCGCTGCCGTGGTCCCCAGGGTCCCCATCATCAGCAAGCGTGCAAGCATGAGCGGGGGAGCCAGGCTGACGGCCAGACCGGCAAGGGATGCTGCGATCATGACATTGTTGGGGACTGTCTGGATGTGCTTGTAGGACATAGAGTATGACCCTCGCGTTTCTGACCTTCAGGCTCAATTTTATCAAGATCGAACCGTCTTATATGCGGTTTGAGCTCAGTGGGGCTAACACTAATAATGCCCCGTTCTCAGTGATGATCTCGGCGGCTCTTTCGTCGATTCGCGTATAGATCCCGGTGCCGGGGCCGGTTTCAATTGAATCGGGGCGGTATCTGACTACAGCTGTTTATTTCGGTGTGACCGTAAGGAGGTCCCATGGTTTTTGACGCATTCGATAATTGCCGCCCCTGCTCCGGAGATTCACGAGGTATCAATTTCGACTTTTTAGATGACATCCGCCCCATGAGAATGGAAGGACCGGGTCCGTCCGTTTTCTCTCCAGGCTATCAGAGTGGCGGTCCGAGGTTCCTGATCGTGATACTGCCGGAGGTGCCACCTTACTATGGTTCGCAGTCCGCTCCCTGCTGGAGACCGAGTTCTTTTCGGTCTCCTTATGATGGCATTCCGCGTCTGATCATGGACCTGATCGAAAGGAGCGCCCGGAGCGCCCAGGGAAGCTGGCCGGATCAAAATAGGCCAGTCCAAAACTGGCCGATTCAAAACTGGCAATATAGAAACTGGCAAAATCAGCCCTGGCAAGATCCGTCCTGGTCTATAAGAAGCGGGCAGAGCAACTGGCAGAACGGGCAGCCTCAAAACAACTGGCGCTCGGACTACGGCATGCCGCCGGCAATAGCCAGGGAGCTGGCCCGGCGAGCCCGGCAGACCCAGGAGCAGGCATGGCGCAACACCCGTCCGGGGCAGACCGGTGGACGCTGGCGGGCCGACTACGGAGTCGCTCCGGGTCTGGCGGAGGAACTGGCGCGGCGAGCCCAGCAGACACAAGAGCAGGCATGGCGCAACACCCGTCCGGGGCAGACCGGTGGACGCTGGCGGGCCGACTACGGAGTCGCTCCGGGTATCGGAAACAACCTTGCCGACAGAGAGACGCAAAACAAGCTGGATGCGTGGTTTTTGCGGCGAAGCAGAAATTGAGATAGAGCGGTCAGGTCAGTCCAGGACTACCGGCATGACTTCCGGGAAGATGCCGCTGTCGATGGACAGAACAGCGGGAGCCGGAGCGAATGACTGTCGGCTGGTGCCGCCGAACTCGTCGAGCTCTCTGGGCAGAACCAGGGTGATCGGGGGCTCGTCCGAAATGGTCGTCTTGACCCGTGACTTCGACCAGAAGGTCAGTTTGAAGAGATTACCGAGTGTGCTCATTTTTGCACCCCCCAGCCGCAGCGAAATATCAAGATATTTATATCACCGTTAATGTAAAACTGTGAATTATTTCTGCTTTATGAGCCGCGCCTAATGATTCTGCGGTGAGAATGTGCACCTGTCTCGCTTTCTGGGGATCAGGTCGTCAAGCCCTGCTGTTTGATGAAGTCCAGGAAGGTTTTGTACTTGTTGATGCTCTCGTCTTCGGGGTCGAGGCTTTCGACCCTGGCCAGGACTTTCTCGAGGTGGGCGAGATTCCACTCTGCCAGGTCCACCGCCGCCTGGGCGGACTCTATTCGGATGGAGCTGTCATTGATCCTGCGGGCCATGGCTATGAGGTCCCGGGCTCGCTCGAGATCGCCTTCCTTGAGCTTGATTACCGCCAGCATGGCGTAAGGCCATTCGAAGTCCGGATCGCTCAGGATGAGCTTTTCACAGATATTCCTGGACTCCTCCTTCTGTTGAATGACTCTCGCTCTGGTGGCAGCAAAAAACTTCCTCTGGGCTTCCTCTCTGACACGCTTGCGAGGCACCCGGCATTTCAGCCGATTCCTGGCTGCCACAGCCTCGGCGCTGTCCGGAAAGTCGTCCACCACTTGCTCGAGGGCCGCTCTGGCGCCTTCCGGCAAGCCGAAAGCGTCGTACCGTCTTGCCAGGAAGATATATTCTTCGGCTGTGCGACCAGCCGGAATTTCATAGAGGGGCAGACCGACTGCAGGCAGGACATGATTTTCGATGGCCTGCTCGATGGTTCCTTTGACGGTGTCGGATATGACCGTGAGAGCCGACACCAGTCCGTTCTTAGCCTTTTTCATGGGCTCGAATTTGTCCATCAGCAGATCGGCTTTGGTGGCGGTGGCTTTGAGCAGGGTGCGGGCTGCCGTGGTGATCTCCTCGGTGGAGTCTTTGACCAGGACGACACCTTCGAGACCTTTGAGGAGCAGGGCGAGGTGCTTCTGTCCTTCTTCGGAGAAGCGGCTGTTGGGCTGAGTCTCCACGACCCTGGTGGTGCACGTGGCGATCTGACGGTGCCACTCCAGAACCTGGTAGCGCATGAGGAGTTTCATATACTCTTCGAAACGCAGATCTTTTGGTACATCGCGGGGAGGAAGCATACTGGCTCTCCGGTCGGGTGAAAGAAGGAACGACGCCAGGCTCTAGTCTATCAGAGGTTCGTACCCTTAGACTTCTCGGCCGTGCTGAGCTTGATCTTTCTCTTCGTGTTCAGAGTCAAGTTTTCTTCCCGAATTTCTTCGATCTGCTCTTCGATTTTTTCTTCGGTTTTCTCCCCAGTCTTCAGTGCTTTCAGCTCGGAGGCAAGCCAGGCTACCGACTCGAAACGCTTCTCGGGATCGATGGCTGTCGCCCGGGCAAGAATCGCCGCCAGGGCGTCATCGGTCCCTTCCGGGAGCTTGCTTGCCTGAATCTGGGCGATGGGGGTCGGGTCCCTGCCGGTGAGCATGAAGTAAATGACCCCGGCCAGGGCATAAATGTCGCTTACTGGCCCGGCATCGCCGCGGAATTGCTCCGGCGGCGTATAGGCGTGCTTGCCGGCGCATTCCGAGCGGCTGTCTCTGGACTTCTGCTCGGCGACGCTGAAGTCGATGAGCTTGATACTGCCGTCCGGAAGGACGATGATATTGTCCGGAGTGAAATCTCTGTGCACCACCGCCGGTGACAGGGCGTGAAGATAATCCAGGACCTCGCACATGAGCAGGGCCAGACCTATCGATTTGTCCTCGCTCAGGGGACCGTGCTCTTGCAGATACTCTCTGAGGTTTTTTCCCTCGACATGCTCGAGCACTATATAAGCAGCCGAGTCTTCGATGAAGAAGTCGGACATTTTGACTATACCCTGATGACTGAGCTGGCTCAGAAGAGCAGTCTCGTTCTCGAAGGAGGCTGCCGATTCCACCAGGGAGGTCACCGAATCGCCGGCGACAAGCTGGAAGCGCTTGAGCACTACGGCAGCGCCGTCACGATCTTTCGCCCTGTACACCACGGCTTCGCCGCCTGCTCTCAGGCGCTCGGCTACTTCGTATTGACCGTGTTTCAAAAGCGCTCCATTTTCCAGCTCGGTCCGGCTTCCTTTGATACCGTCACTGAGGATGTCGAACCAGATTTCTGTATATCGAGGATCATTCAAAACCTTGCTTCCCACCAGCTCCTCCTGCACCTCGGCGCTCAGAGGCACCAGGGGGGCATGCTCTTTGAGATGACGGAAGAGCTGGTTCTTCTCGACATTGGTGAGCTCATCGAGACAGATCTTGATCGAGGTGTATTCGCCTTCGAGCACCAGATAATTGCTGCGGCGGCGCATCCTGGCGGCTACCGATTCTTGTAGCTCGAGATATTTGTGGAGTCCGGACATCATCGATCGCAGAGGCTCAGGCAGGTCGGCAAATTTTGTCTGGTCGAGTTTGTCCTGGGAAAATTTATCGAGAGAGATGCTTTTGAGGTCTTCCCAGCTCATGGTGGCACATTCGCAGTTGAAGGTCAGAAGGGCGGCGAACCAGCCTTTAATACTATCCTTCATGATCTTGTCCGGATAGAGATGGACATCGTATTCGGTGCTCGTGAAATGAAGCGGAAAAGTCGCGTAGGCGCAGCCGAACAGTGTGCAGAGGCACCAGCAAAGGCTGCTCAAGTAGAGACATATGGTCACGATCACGAAGCCGAAGCGCGGGTCGGCTGAGGGATAGTTGAACATCGGATCGAGACCGAGGTTGTTATAGAGCCAGAGCGAGATGGCAGCCGGAATGCCAATCCCGAAAAGGGTCATGCCGGCTACCGGAAACGCCGAGGAGTAGAAGAACGCGTGGGGCTCTTTGGATTCTGCCCGGTTTTGAGTGAGCCGCAGGGTGCAGCCCGGAGGCAGTGGCTGTTCCTTCTCGGGAACCAGGCCTCGAAGGAGATCGCGAAAGAGATCGTAAATATAGTAGAGCGTCATCCAGGCGATCATGATGATGGGGCAGAAAAGCACGCTCAGGCAGAGGATCGGCTGCCAGCTCCGGCCTGTTTGCAAGAGCCAGCGCCGGTCGCCGAGATGCTGCCGGTCATTGAGATAGGCGTCGAAGATCTCGATGCGCTCGGTCTTGCTCCCGGGATCTTCGCCATAGGTTCGGGCCACGGTTTTGGCGAATATATAGAAGGCGATGATATAGACCGAGCAGAGGAACTTCCAGACCGCGTCATACCAGTATCCGCAGCGCCAGACCGTGGAGAGGTCCCGGCGCAGGTCCGCCAGACCGAATTTGCCGGAGAAAGTAATCTCGGCTGTCATATAGGTTCCTTCTGGCATGTCTTCGCCGCTTGCTCCAGACGAATGCTCAGTCTCTCGACTTCTTCTTTTTCCGATTCTTCGCTTTCGAGCAATGCGAGCTTGTTTTCATCTCGATCTCCACCGAGAATGTCGAGGATTTGCTCGAATGATCCGATCCTGTTTTCCGGCTCGAAGCTTGTGCATTTTTTGATGATTTCATTGAGCTCGTCGGTGAGAATATAGCCTTCCGATTTTGGATCGGATTGCTTCAGGGCTTCGGGATCTTTGCCGGTAATGAGGAAGTAGAGACTGCATCCGAAGCTATAGATGTCGCTTCTTGGATCGATATCGCCCCGGAGCTGTTCCGGCGCGATATAGCATTGTTTGCCTATGAGGGTCCCGGTGACGCCTTCGATAAACTCATGGGCGGCTCCGAAGTCAATCACTCTCAGCCGACCTTCCCGGTCGATCATGAGATTGTCCGGGGTGATGTCCCGGTGGACTATGGCGGGCTCGCGGTCGTGTAGATAGGAGACAGCCCGGGCCAGCTCCAGGGCGATAGCGCGGGTGGTGCATTCTTTTCGCTTGCCGTGCCTGTCGATGATCTGTCTGAGATTCTCGCCTTCTATATATTCGACTATCAGATAAGTCGAACCGGCTTCCTCGACTATGCCCAGAACCCGGGCGAGAGCGTTGTTCTGGCAGCTGCGCAGGATCTCGTATTCGCGCTTGAGAGAATCTTTCCAGTTGGCGCTCTTCTCTGATTGATCGGGAGTGACGAATTGTTTGAGGACCACCAGGGCGCCCTTTTGATCCCGGGCCAGATAGACTGCCGAGAGCGGTCTTGTGGCAAGCTGCTTGACGATGCGATAGGCACCGTCGAGCACTATGTCGCCGGCTTGCCCGACGGCAAATATTGTCGACTCGAAGCGAGCGGAAGTTTCCGATCTCTGGCTTCGCTCTTCTTCGACAAGAGATTTCTTGAGACTGATGGTCTCGGCGTCGAACCGGCAATGCTCGGCTCTTTCATCGGCTTTCTTGATGATCGATGCCAGATCGGCCCGGCTGAGATTCTTGACCGGGACCTTGAGCTTTGATTGTCCCCGGAATTTGAGACTGAGGACTTTTTCTTTGCCTTTACTTATAGTCTCGACCTCATCCAGATCGCTCCAGGGTCTCCAGGAAAGACTGACCATCGGATTTTCGGCCATGATGCCCCGGTCGCTCAAGTGGATCCTGGCGCCCCGACGGTTGGGAAGATAGCAGGCCCACATCACCGCCAGGGGACCGGCACCGTAAGCTGCGCAGATGGACGCCGCAAAAAGGCAGAGCTGCCAGTGCGGTCGAGAGAAGTCACCGACATAGTTGGCATCGAGCATGCAAGCCGACAGCCATCCCCATATGGTGGCACCAAGAGGATTGTCCGGCAGGATCGATGATGCGACCAGGAGGAATATGGCACAGTAGACGAACGCGAACCAGAAAAGAGAGCTGAAATAATCTTTGAGCCAGGTCGATCTGCCCCTGAGGGTGATCAGCTCGCCGAAGCTTTTTACTGAATCGATCATCGCCTCTAGCACCGAAAGTGGTGTGCGGATGCTTTTCTCCAGAATCGATTCGAAGAGGAGGCTGACCCGCACCCGCACCGGTGCGGTGAGATACATGAAAAAGAGCCAGCCGGTGGTGGCGGTGATATAGAAGAGCGCCGGCGGAGCCTGGCTCACATGGGTGATATTGGCATCCACCAGGGAGCATTGAAGCCAGTTTGCCACCATATAACCCAACCCGCCCGGGGCGAAGAAGAGCCAGAGGCTGGCGGCGAAGAATGAGCCCTGGAGGCAATCGTAAGGACTGAGCCCGGATTTCTTTCGGGCCGGCTCGGAGGTCTTTCGTTTCCTGAAAAGAAGCGCGAAGACTGCAATCGGCAGGAGAAAAATAGCGGCAGCCTGGCAGGCGACCGGGAGCTGGTATGAGCCGAGCGCCGAGAAAATCTCGTAGCGGCTCAGGAACCAGACGCCGTACCCGAGCACAACGAGCCAGAGAAGATCTTGCATACGGACTCTGACTCTCATGGTTCCGTCGTCTTCCCCGTCCCTTTTTCTGGCTTTGAAAAGCCGCACGGAAAACAGGAAAGCGAGCAAGAAAAGAAATGCCGTTCCGTAGGAGTTGTGCAAGAAGATGATATGAAACGAATGGAGAAGCCAGAAACCGGCGCTTGCACCGGCGAAGAGCAAGCAGTCGGCGAGGCTCAGGTAAAGCCCTTTCGATCTTTCCCTCTGGCTTGTACTGCCGGCTATTGTCTTGCGGCGATAGGCGAAGGAGAAGAGGACCAGGGGCAGAACGAATATGAGGAACGCCTGACAGACGACACCCATGTTCTTGATGCAGTAAGCATCGAAGATTCCGTAGCTGTCCACGAGCCAGGCGAAAAGCAGGACCAGGGCACCCTGGCAGCCGGGTAGCTTGAGGAGGCACTCGCGCATCTGGCTCGATCTGATCAGGACCGGCCCGTCTTTCTTGATCTGCCTGGCGCCGGCGAAGAGGCTGATCATGGCGACAATCGGGGTGCCTGTCAGCACCAGGACCATGGGCAAGCCGACTTCGAGACCTCTCCAGATACTTATGAGAAAAGGGCTTTTCATCAGCCATTTGATTGCTGCCGGTAGAGCCATCCAGACTGATTCCAAGTAACCGGAGAAAAATCCCGTGCTCAGCGCTATCTTGATAGTGACAATGACAGCCAGGACATAGCAGTAAGGCTGCAGTTTGTCGGTGACTGCCAGCCAGAGCCGGTACTCGCTTTCCCTGGTGGATGCTTGCATCGATGGTTCTTGAATGGAATTCTCAGAGATAAGATTAAGCGCGTTTAATCTGGCTGTCAATAGGGTTTTGGATAGGTAGGTCGGTAGGTCGGTCGGTCGGGTTCCAAGAAGGCGAAAGTCCCACCCGGAGGCGGGACTTTCTGATTCGCTTTCGCCCTGGGGCGAAGTCTCTACTGGCGGGTGGGAGGCAATTCCACCACTGCCTTCTGGGAGGCCGACCACATCTCGATGGCATAGTTCGGTGGAGGCGGTGCAAAGCCGGTTGCCTTTTCCGGATCGAGACCGGGATCGGCGGTTTCCAGTCCGGGAGGAGGCGGAAGCTGGAATCCGGGCTCGGAGCCGGAAGCCTGAGCGAGCCTGGGCTCGCTGCTTTCTTCCCCGCGCGGGTAGAGCGCCGTGACATCGACGGTGACTACCGGGGCGTGGTCGTCTTTGTTCCGCAGGCTCAGATAGATCTTGCTGGCGGCAACGCCTTTGACCAGTTTCTGAGCGTCTTCCGGAGAGACGGCCACGGTTACGGAGCTGGAGGGCATAGCCTCTTTCCTTCCCGGGGAAGTTTCGTAGATCTGTCCCACCGCGATGATTTTCACATCGGAGAGGATGGGCGCTACCTGGGTCTGGGCGCCGGAGCCCACCATGCTCATGATGTCCACGCTGCTTTCCGGAGTCACGAATCCAGCTACTCCGGAATTGGCGTCGACGGCGAAGGTGACGGCTCGCATGCCTTTAGGCAGGCGGGACTCGAAACCCATGGATATGCCTATGGGTGCCAGATCATGCTGAGAGAGGATCTGGCCCTGGCTGAGACCATACTTGGCGATTCTTCCCGAGGCCAGGGCCGGCGATGTGATGGCATCCTGGGGGACACGGCTCAGGGGGATTTGCTTCTCGACCAGGGCATCGGAGGCTATCGGTGTTCCTTCCGGTATGTCCTTGGCCAGATAGACGACCCTGGCGTCGTTGGATTTGAGCTTGTCTTCGGCGACTCTCAATCGATCCTTATATTCTTTGTCTTTGACGTCGAGATACGAGGTGATCAGCAATGTGGTACCGGCAGCGATACCGATCATGGCGACCAGAAGAAATGCAGGAGGTATTCGCGACATCGACAAAACAAGCGAACGCAATGGATTCATTATCTATGCTCCTTCGTGCAGGCGGAAAGATTAACCACTCCCATCAAACGTTGCCTGCCACCATCGGATAATAGGGAAAACCCTGAGGGAGCAGTATCCTATCCCGATGTCGTGTCCCGAAAGGCTTGTTGAGCGGCGTATTCGGGGTGTGCGCCTGGGCTCTGCGTTGAGCAATGATGTTAACAGCCGGCAACAATTCGGGCTTTCCCCAAGTCAGGCTGCCCTCAGCGCAGATCGATATAGTCTTCCCAGTCTCCTTTTGGGGCTTCGAATCGGCATTCGAGAGGCTTTCTCCAGCGCTTCTCATAGGCTTTCTTGAAGACTTCGAGTTGGGTTTCCGTAATCCCCTTGCATTTCTCGATATTTATTTGAACAAGATGTGGCGATTCGAGCAGGTGCATCAACACATTCGAATCGAGGGAGCAGCTCTCCAGCACCAGACCGGCCACGGATGAGCCTGCCAGAGCGTCCAGATCCGCTGATTCAAGAGGCTTATGTTTTAGTTTCAGTAGATTGAGCTTCTTTATAGCTGCTATGGATTTGATGTCGTCGTGATCGAATTCGTCGGCGTTGATCGTCAGGTTCATGAGCGCTTTCCACTTCCCGATCGCCTCGGCAGCGTCTTTTCGAGCCCTGTCGACAAGCAAGGAGCGCACTTGATTGTCCGAGAAGAAACGCAATTCTTTTTTGCCCACGGGCAGATGAATCAGGCATATGTCCGGGGCCTTCGAACTGGCGATTCCTTTGACAGCCTGCTCTGGCTCTAGATGTTCGATCTGGACCGAGAGATAGACCAGCTTTTTGAGACTCTTCAGATTTTCGAGTCCTGCGGCGGAGACCATGCGCAGGTCTCGGAGAATCAGCCCGCTCAGATCCAGCTTTTCGCAGATTGTTCTCATCCCTCTGTCGGTGACCGGGCAATCGTATAGCTCCAGGGACTCGAAGGGCTTGAAAGTCGAGATCGTCTCCATTGCGTTGTCGTCGATATTCTTATTGCGAATCAGGCAGAGCCCCTTGAGTCCTGGTATGCCTTGCAGGCTGGCGAGACTCGATGCATCGAATCTGGTGTCTTCGAGAGTCAGGTGTGTCAGGGGCAATCTGGCGATTCGCTCGAGACCCAGAGGGGTAACTTTGTTCGCCTTGATCTTCAGATGTTCCAGAGGAGGACACTTCAGGCGGTCGATATCCTTATCGGTGGCGTCCTCTTTGAGAAGACCTATCGTACCGTCCGACGATATCTCGACTTCGTCCTCTTTGTCGGGCTTGATATCTGTGGCGTTAAACTCGCTGATGGTCACGTCCCTTTGTGGCGGCGGCGCTGTCTTGCTGGGGGTGAGTCCGTTATAGACCGGTATTGCAAGAACCGCAAGGACAACCAGGCAGAGTCCGGCAAGAATAAAACCGGTCAAACGCCGACTTGTACCTTTTGACGGCGCCAGGTCCTCGCCCGGCTCGGATTCGGCGGTATAGTCTTCTCCGGGAGGCTTATCGATCAGTTCTTTGAGCCTGCCTTTCAGGGTGTTCATGTTGGCGGGCCGGTCATGCGGATCCTTTGCGAGGCACTGCATAATCAGGCTCTCCAGACCAGCTCCTGTCTCTCCGGATTCGAGGGACAGGGGCGTCGGTGTCTCGTTGCGGTGCATCATCATCGTCTCCACCGCGGTTCCGCCGCGAAATGGAGGCGCGCCGGCAAGACACTCATACATCAGGCAGCCCAGGCTGTAGATGTCCGAGCGCTCATCGACGGAAGCTGCGCTTGCCTGCTCCGGGCTCATATAGAGGGGGCTGCCGATATTGGCCCCTGAGATTGTCAGCCTGTCGTCGCTTTCTATCAGGCGGGCGATGCCGAAGTCGACGATTTTGACGACGGGGTCTCCGTTGTCTTCTTCCGCCAGCATGATATTGGACGGCTTGATGTCCCGGTGCAGGACGCCATTGCTGTGGGCGTGAGCGAGACCGGCAGCGGTTCCCTCGAAAACCGGCAAGGCCTCGTTTAGAGAAAGTGCACCATTTTGCTTGATCAGATCCGCCAGGGATTTGCCCTGCACGAGCTCCATCACCAGATAGAGCTTGCCGTCTGCCGAGCCGAAATCGAGCACTCGGGCGACGTTCTGGTGATTGAGCCGGCCGGCGGCCCGGGCTTCTCGTTGAAAGCGCAGGACCGTGGCATTGCCGGGAGTTTCGTCTTGCAATAGTTTGATGGCGACGTCGATATCGCGATCCGGATCGTGCGCCCTGAATACGGTGCTCATGCCGCCGCTTCCGAGACGACCGAGGACGCGATATTTCCCGATGGTTTCCGGTTGCGACGGCATTATAATGACCGCTCTTCTACTTTTTCTTCTTCTTCGTGACCCTGATCTTGCCCATGTCTTTGGCAGCAAGATTACCCTGACCGAGCTTGGTATAGATCTTGGCTCTCAGCTTGTAGAGGCTGTCGATCTTATACCCTCTGAATTCTCTGATGCCGTCGGTGATATCCTTGAGGGCTTTCTCCGTGTCGCCATAGTCGAAATAGACATTGGCCCGGCGCTCCAGAGCACGCCAGTCCGCCGGGTCCCTGTCGATGATGCGGCTGTAGTCCTTGATCGCATCCGGTCCCCTTTTCACTTGCTGGTAGCAATAGGCCCGGCGCATGAGCATCTCGTAGGAATCCGAATCCTCTTCCATGGCTTTGCTGTAGTCTTCGATGGCCTGGTCGTATTTGCGGATCTTGTAATAAGTGTCTGCCCGCTGTCTGAAAGTCTTCGGGTCTTTCTTGATATTGAGGGCCTCGGTGAGATTGTCGATGACGTCCGTGCTGACGCCGATGAGATTGAAGCACTTGGCGCGCTTCAAGTAGATGTCGTATTTGTTCTTGCTGCCTTTATTCAGGGCCTGACTCAGATCCCTGAGGGCTTTTTCAAATTGCCCGATAGCTATGAAGACGTCTGCCCGGAGCTCATAGGGCTCGGGTTTCTTGGTCTCGAGCTCGATTGCCTTGTTGGCGTTGAAAAGGGCCGCCGGATACTGCATCAGGTGATAAAAGGACATCCCACGCCAGTAATAGCCCAGATACTCTTTCGGATTCTTCTTGATATAGGCGTCGCAACGGCCTCTGACTTTGTCGTAGAGTCTCTTCTCGAACATATCCTGGACATTGTCCAGGGTCGGGGCAGGAGCGTCGGAGGCTCCCGGGGCCGGAGCCCCCCAGCCAAGGAGAAGCAGAACGGTCAGAGCAGTGGCGGTCTTTGATTGGCGGCTCATGGTGCTTCGCTGAGTCGATTCCAGACGGATATTGTCTCACATTATCTGGAGAGATGACGCGTCCGGTCATGGGGATCGCGGACCGTACCCCAGTAGGTTCCCCACCAGTACCAGGTCGGGGGCTTGCCTGGAACATCGCCGATCTCGCCGGTATAAGGACCGGAGTCGGTACCCGTGTCTGGTGTTCCTGTATCTGGAGTGCCCGTGCCTGCGGCTGTGCCGAGAGCTACCCCGATTGGACCGGCATAGTCCGGATTTTCCATGGGAGACTCGGAAGCGATTGTGAAGGTCAGAGGACCGTTGAGACCCGGGATCTTCGCGATCGGAAATGGAATCGGCAGGAAGGGGCTGGTGGTCATCGTGGTAGCGACCCGAACGATTTTGTCGCCGCCTGCACCTTCACGGTAGGTGATGCTGGTGCCGGGATAGCCGACAATTTTCACGAACTGACCCATACCGCCAAGCCACTGATCTGGCAGACCTTTGCATATGATCCCGCCGGCATCGGCTGCGTCGGCGGCTCTTACCAGGCTGGCCTCTCTGGTCTGGTTGGAGTTCAGCACTCCGGCCATGCCGTAGCTCACGGCAACACTGAGAAGATCGACCATAGGGAAGAAGAAGCAGAGTAGCAGGATTCCCATTCCCACTGCGAATTCGGAGAGTTGCGAGGCTCTGCGCCGGCGCGATTTCAGTGTGTGTGCTTTTGCTTTCATCGACTCCCCCTCCGAGAGCCTTCCACTACTAATATATAGAGTGGAAACCCGCATGGGGAGAGGGAAACCTTCCGGTATCCTTCTATCGATTTAGATCGGCCGATAGTTCAGGGAACTGATCTTTAGATAGAGCGCGCTTGCGATTCCGAGGTGGCGAGCCCTTTTTGAAGGATTCCCATCCACTTGCCGGTGACTTTTCCAGCCGGTGCTTCTTTGGCCAGCTTGATGGCTTCCCGGTAATGCTCTGTGGCTTGCCTGGCCAGGGCGACTGCCCTGGTGGAATTCTTCTCTACTTTTTCTTTATAGCCGAGTCTCTCGTAGCTCATGGCCAGATAGGATTCGACATTGACCAGCCAGGGCACGAGCTCCTGGTTGTCGGCTTTCTCCCGGGCGAGGATCTTGAGAGCGACTTCTCCGTATTTGATGGCAGCCGGGTCGTTGCCCAGGGCGAAAAGAACATTGTTCAATCTGACCAGATACTTGGCGAGCTCGAGACTTCCCGGGCCTGCTTTGGCTGCCGCCGGGAGATTGGCGAGCAGGAGCTCTTTTGCTTTCTCCGAATCGGTGAGCTTCAACTCTTTTGCCTTATCGAAGGCATCGCTGGGGAAGGCTGCGCTCTTATCCGGAGAGCCTTCCAGATAAGCTTTCTCGAAGG
Source organism: Cyanobacteria bacterium HKST-UBA02 (assembly GCA_020431945.1). Next base: position 19,471 of record JAGQHH010000136.1, read on the forward strand.
ACTGGAGGAGCAATTCGTTGTTCTTTTTGATGATCGTGCTGTTGGGATGCTTTGGAAAGCGAGCTGCCAACGACTCGGCTTGCTCGGCATAGTCGAAGGCCTGGTCGAATTTTTCCTGCCTGGCTGCGATCAGGGCGAGATTGTTGAGGTCGGTGGCGACGGTCAGGCTCTCTGCTCCAAATTCTTTTTTGTCCAGCTCCAGAGCGCGCTGGCAGACCTTCTCCGCTTCATCGTATTTGCCTTCCATGTCGTAAGACCGGGCGAGGTTGCGGAGATCGTCGCTGATTCTGGGATCGTCTTTGCCGTATTCTTTCTCGTTGATGGTGAGAGCCCGGTGATAGAGCTCGCTGGCTTTCTCGTATTCTTTTTGATTGAGCTTGGCCAGGGCGACATTGTAGAGATCGTTGACGAGACCGGGGTTGTTTTTGCCCAGGGTCTTTTCGTCGATAGTGAGAGCTTTCTCGTAGAGAGAGCCGGCTTCTTCGATTTTTCCCTGCTTCTCATAAATCAGAGCGAGACAGTTGAGACCGGCAGCCAGTCTGGAGTCTTTCACTCCTTCCTGCTTGGCCATGGACACTGCTTCATCGATTTTCTTTTCGGCGTCCTCGAACTCACCGCGAGAGATGGCTTGATTGGCCAGCCCCCAGGACTCGTCCCAGGCAGTGCCTTCTTTCAGCACTGTCTTGGCCTCGGGCTTTTCGCCTTCTTTGCTCACCAGCTGTTGAGCAATCATCGACTGTGTGATGATGACACCGACCAGCACCACCAGAAGAGTGATGATGATGATTTTGCCGTTTTTCCAGATTGGCTGTTTTGTCGACATGATCTCGATCCCTCGAAGTTCGACTCCGGTTGCTTGTGTTCTTGAGGATGATAGTCTCTTGAAAGGCTGTAGTAAAGAAAGATGCCTGCCTGGAACCGGCATTGCCGGTTGGCAAGCGCTGGCTTTCCCTCAGGCGCGGGCCTTGAGAAGATCGCGAATTTCTGAGAGAAGAACTTCCTGCCTGGGTGGTTCCTCCGGGTTAACCGCTTCCTTTGCCGCATCGCGCTCGCGTTTGAGACCGTTCAGGACTTTCACCAGGGCAAACACCGCCATGGAGACGATAAGAAAGCTGACCACTTGATTCAGGAAGACGCCATAGTTGATTGTCGCGGCTCCGGCTTGTTTGGCGGCGGCGAGAGAGGCGAACTCGCCGCTTCCCAGATTGATGAAGAGGTTGGTGAAATCGACGTTGCCCATGACCTTGCCTATAGGAGGCATGATTATGTCTTCGACCAGAGAATTGACGATTTTGCCGAAGGCGACCCCGACGATCATGCCGACTGCCATGTCCATGGCATTGCCTTTGATGGCGAACTCTTTGAACTCGGACACTATGCTCATGCTTGCTCTCCTGTTTTTTTGCGCGGTTAGAGATTTTAGCAAGTCACGATATCGTTATCTGGATGTCATATATCTGAGTTGTTACCAGAGTACTTTGAGTCGTTTTTTGAGGAACAATCGCGGATGCGTCCAGCAAAGCGTACACAAAATTCCCTGCCTTTCGGGCAGATTCTCATCGAGCTGGGCTGGATCGAGGCCGGCGAGCTCGATCTGTCATTGCGCCTTTCCACCGAGTCGGGGCAGCCTCTCGGGCGCCTCTTGATGGAGCGCGGCTTGCTTTCCGGTTTCGAGTTGCAAAACCTGATCGAGGCTCAGGCCCTCCTGCGTGATGGAATTCTCGAGATCGCCGCCCTTCGTCCGTCCATGGAGTTCGCTTCCTGGTGCGGAGTCAGCCTGGAGAGCGCTCTGCTCTTCCTCAATCCGGGCTTCTCCGAGATTGTGCCGGATGACCGCCGGCGGCTCGGCCAGATTCTCATCCAGACAGGCTATATCGAGCCCCCGGCTCTCGAAGACGCGCTTGTCGCATGCCGCAGCACCGGATTGCAGGTCGGGCGTATACTGGTCCTGCGCAATCTGCTTGAAGAAAGCGTTTTGAATGCCGCCCTTCAGGCTCAGTCTCTTCTTCATCAGGGAGTCGTCGATCTCGACCAGGTCCTGAGCAGTCTCAGGGTCTTGCGTCTGGGTCTGCATAGCCAGGCCATCGAGTCGGATGCGGTGCTGCCCCTGGGCGAGCTGGTCATGCATGCCGGTCTCGTATCCGAGCGGCACATCGAAGATGCGCTCGAGGTCTCGTCCCTGAACGGGCAACCCCTGGGGCAGGTGCTTCTCATTTTCGCGCTTCTCTCGGACAGCCTCCTCAATGCTGCTCTCGAGCTTCAATGCCGGGTCAAGGCAGGCCAGCTGACGGCATCGATGGCGGTGCGCGCTCTCAGTCAGATCTTCTCGCGAAACTGTACGATAAACGAGGCTCTTGCCTGTATCGAAAGCAATAGCGAAGTGAGTCTCTCGGTATCGACATTTTTGCAGTTGACCGGGCTGTTCAAAGGATGTCTTCGCGAGATCAGACATATCGAGCTGACTACCGGCTTCTCCCGGGAGCAGCTTCCACAGCTTGCCAGCATGGTGGATGGCGATTCTCTGCGGTCAGCCACCAGATGTACTTATCTTATTCGCCAGTCGATTCTCACCCTGGAGCAGGGGCTGCTGGCTTTCCACTATAGCTTCCTTTCGGGTACGGATATCGATCTGTTTCTTTTGAGAGCCGGCTGGGTTTCACCGCGTACTCTCAAGGCAATCGCCCGGAGCCCGGTTTGCCAGAATACCGAGCGGAGCTTCGTCCCGGCTGCCTGATTAGACGATATTGCCGGCAATCGCCTGAAGATCCTTCGCTAGATCAGAAGCCTCGGCATATCGATGGTCTAGATCCAGGGCGGTGGCTTTGCTGATCACCCGATCTAGATCAGGCGATATCTCCGGGCGTTTTTCTCTGGGGCTGGAAGCGGTTATCGGCTCGGGATCTTCTCCCGTGAGGAGAAAGTACATGGTGGCGCCCAGTGAATAGATGTCGCTCCGGGGGCAGGGATAGCCCCGCACCTGCTCCGGCGCTATATAGGACTGCTTGCCGACAACGGTGGAAAGACGGACAGTCTCGAACTGATGGGCGACGGTGAAGTCGACCAGCTTGATCCGCCCGCCCGGCTCCAGAATCAGATTGTCCGGAGTGAGGTCCCGGTGGATAACCGGCTGGCTCATATTGTGGAGATAGCCAAGAATATTCGCTACCTGAATGCCCCAGTCCGTCACCGCCTCCTGACCGGCGGCTCCCTGTCTCTTTATAAGAGCACGCAGGCTCGCTCCTTCGATGAGCTCGAGGACTATATAGCCCCGGTGATCTTCGATGAAACAGTCGAGCATAGAAACAATCTGCGGGTGGTTGATCTTGCTCAGGATATCGGCCTCATTCATGAGCATGTTAGTTTTGCTCTGCTCCACGGCTTCGTTCTTGTGCACCGGCAGGACATACTCTTTGAGAACCACATCCGGTGAAGTCTCCAGCGCCGAGCGGCGTCTGGCTCTATAGGCGGTGCCCTGACCGCCGCCGCCGATTATCGATACGATCTCGTAGTCGCCGTCTTGAAGGAGATCGCCCGGGACGAGAGCGCCGGTGCGCTTGCGGCTCTCGGGATCGGTGAAATACTGGAGCCAGAGATTGGTGTAGCGCGGATCGCTGTTGTGCGTACCGGACGATTCGAGCTCCAGCCCTGCCTCCGGAGCGAATTCGCGAATTCTCGAGATCAGCTCGGCTTCCTCTATCCATTCGAAGGCCACGTCTCTGCGGAGCTGGTAGACTCGGCTATCCGAGGTTCCGAGCAGGATACCGCCAGCGGTGCCTTTGTCCGTGTCGAGTTTGTTTTTCGAGATGACGCCCCGCAATCTTGCCCAGGGTATGAAATGATTGTATCTGGGCTTACCATGAACCCCCATGGAGATGCCCCTGTTGTCGACGGAGAGAACCCGCAGAAGACCCCTGCCTTCTCTGGATTGCTTATAGCGTTTGTATCCGATCGTCAGTGTGCATATGCCGACAATCGCCAGGGGAACCAGCTCGAGCAGATGGCCGGCGAGGATCTTCTCCAGTGCTGATAAAGCTGTCAGACGTGTGGAGAAGAGAAAGACGAAGACGATGATGAAGCCGATTGCGAATTTGATCAAGAGCGGTCCGAAGCTCTTGTCCCTGGGGGTACCGACAGAGGTGATTACTGTGTCGAGTTCGAGGCTGTCTGGAAAGTTATGCTTGTAGATGCTCATTTCGCCGGCACCAGTCTTTTCAGTCTCTCGCCGAACTCGTCTATGGACGGCCGGGCTTTCTCGTCGTCCTGGTTGGTGCAGGCTAGAAGGAGATCGGCAAAATCCACCGAGACGACCCGGTAGAGCCGGGCCGAGGGAAGCTGGCTGAAGGCTTCCGGGTCATTGCCGGTAAGGATGAAATAGAGGGTTCCGCCAAGAGCGTAGATATCGCTTTTCAAGGTCGCTCGTCCCCGGAATTGCTCCACGGGCATATAAGCCGTCTTACCCACCATGGTGCCGGTGACGGTGCCGATAAACGTATTGGAGGCGCCGAAGTCGATGAGGCTGAGACTGCCGTCTTTCTCCATGATGAAATTGTCCGGGGTGAGATCGCGGTGTATCACAGGCGGTACACGATTGTGCAGGTAAGAGACGATCTCGGCCATCTCTTTCGCCCATTGCAGGGCCCGGGTCTCGCTCTGAGCGCCTTGCTCCAGCACCAGGGTACGAAGATTCTGACCTTCCAGGTAGTCCATGAGCAGATAGTGCCTGTCCTGCTCCACGAAATAATCGAAGATTTTGACGATACGTTGATGATCGAGCTCGGCGAGAATTCTTGCTTCCCGGGCGAAATGCTCCAGGGCCAGCTCTTTCACTTCGGGCTCGCAGACCGAGGGCAGGGCTGCTTCTTTGAGAACACAGGTGCGCTTGCCCTCGGGAAGCTCCGCTTCGACAAGATAAATCGCCGAAAGCCCGCTCATGGCGATCTGTCCGATTACTTTGATGCGTCCGTCCGAAAGAATCGTATTGGAGGGAAGGGGAACGAAGGCTGTGGAGCCCAGCCGCATACCGAGCTCTTCCTGCCAGAGCCCGGTGAAGCTCAGGGCCTTGATGCCCTCTCCGGAGCCTGATAGTTTCAGGGAAAGCGATTCGATTGCCGGATAATATTCGACATCCTGGCAGTATGTCTGGATAAGAAGCAAGAGCCTCTCCAGTTCGTCTTTGGTGAAGCCGTTCAGATTGAGGGCGGCGAATTTGCCGTCGGTGAATGTCAGGCAGACTCGATCCGGTTGCGGAGAAGGCTGGCTGTTCCTGGTGAAATAAACCTGTCTGAGCTCGCTCCAGGGACGCTCGAGCTTGAAACCGGATGAAATCAGGAAAACGAAGGGCAGGTCGATTCTCCGGTGATCGGCTGTCAGGGTGGTATTGCTCAACTGGCTTCCGGACCAGAGCGCCAGCCCGATCATGAGAAGACTGACGAAGAGCAACTGAACCGTGACCACCGGATGCAAGATGAAACACCCGAGAAGGACAGCCGATGCCACAAGCGGAAAAAATAGACTGCCCCGTCCTGCGCTGTCGCTGTCGGTGAGGCTGTCCAGGGCTGAGATCACCCGGTTCATCAGCGTCTCTTCGGCGAGATGAACGTATTTGATCTTATATTCACTTTCCATTGCCTGATTGTACTCCAATCATCAGTGCATTATTCGCACCAGTATCTGGATCAGCAGATAAATCAAGCGCAGGAGCGATAGATAGGACATGCCTATCTTGTGACCGAGAATCTTACGAATCACCATGATCGACAGGATAACGATAATGGTACCAGTGGCGATACTGGCGATCCTGGTGTTGCCGGCCAGTATCATGATCGCGGCAAAGATATAGACTCCTGTTATCCAGAGCGGTCTTTTGAAATCTTCGAACTTGATAAATTTCCCGGCTACGGGATGAGTGCGTATTCTTAAATTGGACATGATCCTGAGCAGTGAGTCGATGGGAAGCCAGATCAGGAGCACGATAATCGCAACCGGCGCCAGGAATATTTTTAGCACAGGGGGCGTCGAGCCGATGATGCTTTCCCGGATGAAGGTTCCCAGACGCTCTCTGAAAACAGGGAAGCATGTGAGGAACGGATCGCGCATACGAACGAGATCGACGATGTTTCTGGCTGCCAGATCATAGTGCGGACAGAGGGCGAGGGCTTCCTGCAGATATCCCATAGCCTCCTGGTCCTGGTTCCGTTTGGCGTAGACGATGCCTTTGTTGACCAGGAGGGCTTCTTTGTCTTTGCCGAGGGCCATTGACTGATCGATATATTCTTCCGCCTCGTCCAGCCTTCCCAGGGAGAGAAGAGCAATGGTGCGTAGATGGACCGAGCTCATTCGCTCCGGTTCTTTCTCGAGGATCGAATCGACGAGCTCCAGGCAGTGCTGGTATTCACCGAGCTGGTTCGATGCGGACGCTTCGCATTCCATGAGATCGGGATGGTGCGGGCTCAAAGCCAGACCCTTGCGGCAGGTTTCCTGGGCTTTCTTGAATTCGTCTATCTCGCTGTAAGCCCAGGCTAGAAGGGCGAGACCGTCAGCCGTGGGAGACTCATCCATGAGCTTCTCGATTTCGGTTATGGCTTTCTTGATAGTGCCGCGCTTCGAGTGAATGAGAACCAGCACCCGGAGCGGTCGGGAAGAGGAAGGTCGCAGCCGCATGGCTTCTCTGATCGCCACTTCCGCCTCATCGAGAGCATTTTTTTCGTAGAGAATCTCGGCCAGATTTCTGTGTGACAGGTGATTCAGGGGATGCTTCTCGATAGTGTCCCGACAGATCGCTTCGGCATCTTCGAGCTGCCCGGAGTGCTGGAGTATGGAGACCAGCAAGTCTGAGTTACCTGCCTCCGAGGGATTGATCCTGATTGCTTCTCGTATGTGTGTTTCGGCTTCTTCGAACTGGTCCGCATTAAAGAGAGAGCATGCCAGGGCGTAGTGGGTGGAGTCGCAGGTCGGGTTCAGGCGCAGAGCCTCCCGGCAGCGCTCGATGGAGG
>JAGQHH010000012.1 GCA_020431945.1 Cyanobacteria bacterium HKST-UBA02
CAAACTCGCCCTGAGCGCCGGCCATGGGTGTCAACGAGACCCCTTTCATGCCGGTGACCTCCTTGAGCATCTCCTGCAAGTCGTACAGACAAGCCAGGAAGCCTTGGCTCAAGGACTCAGGCGCCAGGGGGTGACGGTGCAGAAACTCCGGCAACATCGCCAAGGCGTTACAGGCACGCGGGTTGTACTTCATGGTGCAGGAGCCCAGGGGATAGAAGCCGGTATCGATGCTGTGATTGAGTTGCGAGAGCCTGACGAAATGCCGGACCGCGTCGAGCTCGCTGACTTCCGGAAGCTCGGCCTTTTTCTTGCGCACGTAACGCGAGGGGATGAGAGCCTCGCCTTTGCGCTCGGGGACGCCTGCTGCAGGAAGTACGGCGGCTGTTCGTCCCGGGCTCGACTTTTCGTAGATCAGCTTTTCCATGTCTCTGCCTCTCTCTCCTTTGATGCTAATGCTCGAAAATATCGCGGTAGCCGAGCCTGTCCAGCTCGCACACCGTAGGTAGTGTCTTGAACAATTTTTCGGCGAGCTCCAGGCGCCCTTCTCTTATCAGGGTAGCCGTCAGGAGCCTTTTCAGGGGGATCAGAACCCTCACGTCGTTGGCGGCGTATTCGAGCTGAGAATCGCTGAGATCCGCAGCCGCCCAGTCGCTGGTCTGATTGGTCTTGTCCAGCTCGAAACCGAGAAGCTCGCTGACGAGATATTTGAGACTGTGTTTATCCGTATAGGTTCTTACCAGTTTCGATGCGATTTTTGTGCACCATATAGGATGCACATCTATATCCAGATAATATTTCAGGAAGGTGACATCGAAACGTGCATAATGAAAAATCTTGGTTATCTTGGGGCTCTCGAAGAGCTTTTTGAGATTGCCGGCGGATCTGGTGGGCAGCTTTGCGGGATCTGAATAACGCACGAAGCTGACCAGTCCTTCGTCGTCGCAGATCTGCACCAGGCAGAGCCGGTCTCGATGAAGATTGAGACCGCGGGTCTCAGTGTCGACGGCCAGGCTGTCCTTTTTCAAGTAGTGCTCGAGCCTGTCGTCTGGTAAATCGAAATCGTAAAGGTCCGGTTTCTGTTTCACTAACACCTCTGCCGTCATGCCAACCCTCGCTTTTGCAACCCGTACATTATACGAAGGCGTCCGACCGATAACGGCAATCAGGGCTCGGTATGAAGGTGTTATTAAGCTGAAAATTCGCCTGTTAATCTTCCTGCCAGGCCCGATCCAGAAAGTCCACCAGGTGCAGCACCTCGACATCGAGTCCCCTGGCCTCCACTCCCGCTTCGATTTGCAGGAGGCAACCCGGGTTGCCGGTGACCACCGTCCTGGCTCCGGTCCTCTCGATGCGATCGAGCTTGGCATCCAGGACCTGAAGGGAGAGATCCGTATTGAAGAGGTTGTAAATACCGGCGCTGCCGCAGCAGTGCTCGGAGTCGGCAAGCGGTCTCATGAGATCCTGCTCTTTTGAGCCTGCAAGAAGATTCTCGAGAAGCTCCAGGGGCTCTTTTCTAACGCCCTGGGCGTGGGCGAGGTGGCAGGCGGCATGATAAGTGAAGGGCTCCCGGGGCGGATTGGGAGAGCAGCTTCCGGCAGGCAGAAATTCGGACTCGCTGAGAAATTCGCTAATATCCCTGACCCGGGAAGCGAACTCCCGGGCGCGGTGTTTCCAGCTACCGTCCTGCTCATCAGTTTCGTCGAAAAGATGCGGATAGTGTTTGAGCATGGCTCCGCAGCCGGCAGAGGTCACCACAACCGGATCGCCGGTTCCGCCGAAGCGATCGATATTGGCCCGAGCCAGTCGCCGGGCGATGTCCACTTCTCCGGCATGGTAGGCAAGAGCTCCGCAGCAGGTCTGGGCAGGGACTTCCACCGAATGCCCCTGGCGAAGCATGAGCCGGATGCTTTTATGATTCACCTGGTTATAGAAGACATCCATCACGCAGCCGCAGAAAAGCTGGGCGTTCCTGGCATTGTCGCATTCCTGCCTGGGTGTAAGTTTGCAGGGCAGGGGGATATGAGGCTCTTTGACCACCGGAACGAATTTTTCCCACTGACCGAGACGCTCGAGCATGGCGGTAAAAGGTCTGTGCAGGGAGCTTTTCGTCAATGCGGCCGAAAGCTTCGACAGGGAGCGCCTGCCAACCAGACCCTGGTATGCCCTCAAGAGAAAAGCCAGGATTCTCAGAAGCCGGTAATTGGGGAGCACATGATCGAAGGCGAAGCGCATGATCGCTCTCTGGCGAGGCGAGCGTTTTTCGGCCAGGTGCGGTCTCGCCGAATCGAGGATGGCTTCGTAATTGACCCCGGAAGGGCAGGCTGTCTGGCAGCCCAGACAACCAAGGCAGGAGTCCAGGTGTCCCGCCAGTCTGTCGCTGAAGTCGAGCTCCTGGTTCTGCCACTTGGCGATAAGATGAATCCGTCCCCGGGGCGATTCGGTCTCTCTGGAGGTCGCCTGATAAGTCGGGCAAGCCGGCAGGCAGAGTCCGCAGTGTATGCAGGCTTTCAGAAAATCTTCGGAGATCTTGTCGACTTGGCTCATGGACGATCAACCTTAAAAAAATCGAACCAGGGGATTGAGACAATGGTGAGGGTCGAAACGGTCTTTCAAGCTCTTTTTCAATTTGTCCGTTCCGCTTCCCGAATTGAGAAACACTCTTCTCATATCAGGGCTCGAGTATGAATGAGGAATGTTTTGATCCCGGAGAAAATCGCTCCAGGTCTGGTACTGGCTCGTGCTATCAATTGTGCTCTCGGCGGGGCTCAAAATTCTGAGCCTGCCTGTTTGCGGTCTCGAGACGAAATGAAGCGGTGCCATTTCCCTCAGGCTTTTCAAAAGGACCTCCTGCGAAGCGATGGTGGCGCTTATCTCCAGGCACCGGCTAGCCGTGTCGCTGTCACAGGACGCCAGAAGCGAGAGCTGCTCGATAGTTTCGCCCTGATTTGAAACCATGACAAGACCCATTTTTTCCAGCAAGCCGCCGGCAGCTTCGATGGACTCCTTTGCCAGCCTGCTGTTGCCGTGACAGGCCACGAGCATCATTGCATTTTCATTTCCCCCTACCAGACCTGGTCCTGCTATCTCGAGGGCGGTCAGGGGCAGACCGCTTCTGAGAAGCTCTCTGCCTGCCGCGAAGAGTTTTGATGGATCTTCGTGCTCGACGGTCAGGGTGAGGACCTGCTCCGGTCTGGCAAAAAGCCTGAGGTGCACCAGATGTGGTATTGCCAGCCAGGAATGGGAGCCTGTGAATAGTTTTGCCAGATCGTAGCCGGTCACATTCTTGACCACTTTGCCGCCTGTCTTCACGGAGTCTCCTGTGATGAGCGCCAGCTCCATGCCCAGGACCAGCGAGCGCATGCCTCCGAACAGGGTTTCCAGGTAGCCACCATCACCGGTATCGATGGCGTCCGCCAGGCTGGTATCCTCGTTTCGGAAAGCCACCGGCAGCCACTGTCCGGTTCGGGCGAGCTCTCTATCCAGGTCCGCAAGCCTGGTTCCGGCGGCTACGCTTACCACCTGATCCGCCGGATTATGGGACTCGATCCCGGCGAGCCCGGAGAGATCGAGACTGATTAGATCATTGCCCGAGCCTGCGAGCCTGGCCAGGCGAGGTCCGTCATCTTTGTGCGCTCGCACGATCTTCGCCTGGCTGCGACCCGCCGAGGCGAGGATCTCGCGCAGTGAAGTGACGCTTGTGGCGACATTGCTGTTCATCCCTGTACTATATCTGAACTTGAGGGTTAGGATGACTGGAAGCCAAGAGTCCGGCGCGAGCCATACCGGAGAAGACATGAAGAGAGACCTGATCATGGTCTCCGGATACTACGGCTTCGCTAATCTCGGAGACGAAGCGATTCTGGAAGAGCTCATCGAGGAGCTGGCAACACTCGTCGATCGCGACCGGATAGTGGTTCTATCCAACAATCCGGAATCCACCAGGGCTCGCTTTTCGGTGACCAGCGTCAATCGCTGGCGGCTTGCCGAAATCGTGCCGCTGCTGGGCCGCACCAGGCTTCTGGTGAGCGGCGGCGGTGGACTCTTCCAGGACACTGTCTCGATCAAGTCGGTAGTTTATTATGCCGGGCTGATTTTTCTGGCACGGCTCCGCGGTGCCCGGGCCCTGGTCTATGCGCAGGGTCTCGGACCCCTTCGCGGGGCACTGGCTCGCAAGCTGACCGCCATGGCGATTTCCCGGTGCGCGGCGGTGACAGTCAGGGATCCATCCTCACAGACTCTTCTTGAAAGCTGGGGAATCCCGTCTGTTTTGAGCGCTGACCCCGTATGGCGCCTGAAGACCACGCCACTACCCGCGGAGATGGCGGCGGCCCTCGATGATATGCGTCGCCTTCATTCGGAAGGTCTTTTCGTCGGTCTTTCACTGCGCTCTAGTAGCGGTTTCGGAGCCGCGGAGGCCGGCAAGATGGCAGACGGTCTACTGGAATCGCTTCCGGTGGAGACGATCCTCTTGCCTCTGGTCTTGCAGGAGAATCAGGACCGGGATCTCCTGGCTCTGGTGAGCAATCGCTGGACCGAAGCCGGTCGCAAGACCCTGGAATTCGAGAGCATGGTTTTTGCCCGATTGCTTCCAAGCCAGTGGCTCGAATTCATCGGCTCTCTCGATCTAGTGGTGGGTATGCGTTTGCATTCGCTGATCATGGCTCTGTCGAGAGGCGTGCCGGTGGTAGGGCTATCTTATGACCCGAAAGTCGAGCATGTCATGAGAGAATTCGAGCAGCCTTTCTTAAATCTCGCCAATGGCAGGGATGTGGAAAGCGAAGTTGCCGGGCTCCCCATGCTCTCCGAACTTGTCATTAAGGCTATAGAGGGTCGTCAGGAGCTCAGCGGCATCGCTCGTGGTCGTGCCAATGCGGCATGCGAACTGGCTTGCCAGAACTTCACGATTCTCGATAAAATCTTATCTATCTAAACGCAAGGTAACTCGAGAGGCAGCCATCATGTCAAGAGAGAAAGTCCTCGGCTATCCCGTCGACGTCGTCACCGAAGACGTGGCTGCCGCCAGAGTCGAGACCGCCCTTACGGCGCAGAAGGGAATGCATGTTGTCACCCTGAACGCCGAGATGGTGGTACAGGCCCAGAAAGACCTCATCCTCGACAGGATCATCCGCCGGGCGCATCTTATCGTGCCGGATGGTGCCGGGGCGGTATTCGCTCTCCGGCTCGACGGCCACCCCAGTGTGCGGGTCCCGGGAATCGAGCTTGCTTATCGCTGTCTTTCCCTGGCTGCAGCCAACTCCGTTCCCACGGCCCTGATAGGCGGGCGCCAGGAAGTCCTCGATACTCTCCAGGTCAAATTGAAAGAGCAGTTTCCTTCCCTGAACATTGTCGCCAGCCACAACGGCTTTATCCAGCCGGAAGAGGAGGAGGCGGTGATCGAGAAGATTGCTTCCGCCGGACCCCGCCTGGTGCTGGTGGCCATGGGTGTGCCAAGGCAGGAGTATTTCATCGAGAAGTGGAGCAGCAGCTTTCCCAGTGCAGTCATGATCGGTGTCGGGGGAAGTTTCGATGTCTGGGCCGGTTTCGTGAACAGAGCGCCTGCCCTTTTCAGAGCACTCAACCTCGAATGGCTCTATCGCCTTCTCAAAGAGCCCTGGCGGGCATCCAGAATACTGACGGCCCTTCCCAAGTTCGCCTTCCAGGTGCTTGCCAGGCGTTTTCTCGGCGCCGAGCGTGTCTACTCCGAGGACGAGCGCTCCCCGGGACGGGCCGGTGGGCGCTGGCGGCGGGTGAAGAAGTCCGCCAGAAACAAGGATAAATCGAGAGATCAGCTCCGCTAATGCTGTTTGGCGAGCCTCCGGACCAGCAATCCCTGAGAGACGTCTCCCTGCGCTCCCTGGCGCACCTCGGCGATGCCGTATTCGAGCTCTATCAGAGGGAGAGAGAGATTCTCAAGGCAGCTACCCCCAGGGCTCTGCACAAGAATGTAGTGCTCAAGGTGAACGCCGAGCATCAATCTGTTTTGCTTGACAAGATCGAAGCGTATTTGAGCGACGCCGAAAAGGACCTGGTCAGGAGGGCCCGCAACCTCAAGCCTGCTGGCTATCGCAAGATCGATCAGGCAGTCTACCGGCGTTCCACCGCATTCGAGGCTCTTGTCGGCTACCTCTTCCTGACGGATATGGAGAGGCTCGAGGAGATTCTCTCCTTGAATCCTTAACAATAGGTTGTAATGCCCTTTGAGGCGCAAAATGTGGTGTTAACTTAGGTTCCAGGGGTAAAAGCCTCCGCTCTCGACCAGATAAGGACCGCCTGAAGTGCCCATTAAGCCTGAAGACATCTATCGATGCCTGCTGGACAAGAGCGCCGACGGAATCGTCGTGAGCGATGCCCGGGGCATTATCACCAGTTGTAATGCCTCGATAGCACATCTGGTGGGCAAGAAGGAAGCCGAGCTGGTGGGTGCGCCCCTTGCCTCTATCGTGGATCTGGAACGCGAGAGCGACAGCGACGGTGAAAGTCTCGACAGGCATGGCAGCAATGGCGACCGCCCCCGTGAAGCGACACAGGCGGAAGCACCACACACGGTAGCAATATTGGGCAAGTCCGGATCGGAATTCTTCATGCCGGCAACCCATACGAGAATCCCCGGTGAGAGCGAAGCTTATCTCACCATCGTCTATATCCTCCAGGCAAGCACCGTTCAGCAGGCTCAGACCGAATTCGTCAGCACTGTAAGCCACGAGCTCCGCACACCGCTGACCAGTATCAAGGGTTTCGCCGATACCATCTTGAGAGCAGGAGACCGGCTCGATCTCAGCCAGCAGAGAAGATATGTCGGGATCATCAAGGATCAGGCCGACCGTCTCACCAGGCTGGTGGAGGATCTACTGGCTGTCTCGCGCCTGGAATCGAAGCGCATGCAGTTGACGATCAGAGCCATCGATCTCGAGGAGGCGGTGGACAGAGTACAGGGTTATCTGTCTGAGAAAGCCAGCAGCCACAAGATCGAAGTCCACTTCGCTCCGGGCATTCCGCCTGTATGGGCCGATGCCGACAGGCTGGAGCAGATCCTCACCAATCTCATCGATAATGCCATCAAGTACTCTATGTCAGGCACCACCGTCAATGTCACCGCCAAAGCCATCCAGGTTGATGGCAAGGCCGATATGGTGGAGTTTGCCGTCAGCGATCAGGGGGTCGGGATATCCGAGGATAGCCTGCCGAAGATCTTCTCGAAGTTCTCCAGGCTCGACAATCCTCTGGTCAGGCAGACAGAGGGAACCGGGCTCGGTCTCTATATAACCAGATCTCTGGTGCTCGCCCTGGGCGGTGAGATCGAGGTGACCAGCAAGCCCGGTCGCACCACTTTTACGGTGCGTCTGCCGGCGGCCAGCCTCGAGCAGCAGGCGGCGAGGGGGCGTGACTTCTGATGATGCTTCCCAAGCCTCATATCCTGGTGATCCATCAGGCACGGCAGGCTGCCGATTACAGCTCGGTCCTCGAGAAAACCGGAGCGCGGGTGAGCGCGGTGACATCCTTCGAGGAGGCCAATGAGCTTCTCTCTTTCCTTCACCCGGACCTGATCTGTCTCTCCGCCAATATGCCTGAAGGGGACGGGCGGCTTTATTGCCAGCAGATCCGGGCCACAGTGGTGCACCCGAGACCGGTCCTGGTCTTGCTCCATCCGTCCTCCGACGTCAACGAGCGGATCAATGCCTTCAGATATGGTGCTGATGACGTGCTCGCCGATCCTATCGATAAGAACGAGCTGGCCATTCGTATTCTCGCCCACCTGCGAAGAAGACAGGAAGAATTCTCCAATCCGCTGACCCAGATGCCCGGACCCAATATGATCCGGAGAATGCTCGAGCAGCACCTGGTATCGGATAAGGCCTGGGCCGCCATGTCTATCGATCTCAACAAGATTAGAGTCTATAACGAGACTTACGGAGACCTCGCCGGTGACCAGCTGATCAAGGCTCTGGGCGCGATTCTCTGTGATATCGCCGATGAGACCGAATTCGTCGGCCATCTCGAGGCCGATGATTTCATGATGACCACCAGACCGGAGGAAGCCGAGCGCAAGGCCGAGCGGATCTGCCAGCAATTCGACAAGATTAGCGCGCAATTCTATCCGAAAGGCGATCTCGAGAGGGGTTATCTCATATCTACTGGCCGTGGTGGCATCAGGAGGCGGGTCCCTCTCATCTCTATTGCCATAGGAATCGTGAGCAGCACCACCAGACGTTTCCACAGCTATGTCGACGTGCTGACCGCGGCCCGGGATGCTCGCTATATGGCCAAGGAGAAGAACGAGTCTTTCTGGTACGCGGAGAAGAAGCCTACTCCCGGCGAGGCGAGCCCGGACATATCGGTGGAGATCGAGACCAGCCGGACTCTTTCTCGTATTCTGGTGGTCGAGCCCGATGGCGCCATGGCCTGTCTCTTGCAGGAGACTCTGTCGCTGGAGGGCTATGTGGTCGAAGTAACCAGCTCCGCCGACGATGCCCTGGAGATGGCCAAGTTCGAGCGACCCGACCTGATCCTGCTCGAGTCCAATCTCTCCGATCGCCAGATGGACGGCTGGAAGCTCTGCAAGAAGTTGAAAGAAGATGAGAAGCTCAGCAAGATCTGGGTGGTCATGGCAACGTCCCATCCGGATCAATCCCGGGCTCTGGAAGCCGGTGCCGATCTCTATCTTCCCAAGCCTTTCGACATGCCCAGTCTGCTGAGCGAGCTCAGTCTTCTACTGCGTCGCGCTTCAGCCTGAGCCTTCGAGCTCGCTCAAGATCCAGTTTACGGCGTCCACGATAGAGGCTGCCTGATAATCAGGCTCTACCTGCCACTGGTATTCTCCGGCTATGACTTGCTGACCGTAGCCAGTCTCGACCAGGATACCGCGAGCACCGCAATTGCGCGCAAGCTCTACATCGGTGGCTTTGTCACCGACAACGAAGGCTCTCTCCCTGTCCAGATCCTGGTGCTCTTCGTAAGCCAGCTCCACGAGCCCGGTTGCGGGTTTGCGGCAGCGGCAGACCCTGGTATATTCCTCTACCACTCCGTCAGGAAGGTGCGGGCAATAATAGACGCTATCGAGATGGGCGCCTTCTTGATCGAGCAGCTTCTGAAGCCGCTCGTTGAGCGCCAGAATATGATCTTCTCCGTAATAAGCTCGGGCGGCACCGCTCTGATTGGTGACAAGCACCGCGGCAACGCCGCTTTTGTTCAGTCTCTTGACGGCTTCGGCGGCACCATCGATCAATCTCAGGTTCTCGAGATCCCGGATATATCCAGCCTCGACATTGAGCGTGCCATCTCTGTCAAGAAATACTACAGGTCTCTTGTCCATCACTCACCCCCATTCTCACCTCCTGTTAAAGCCGGATTTTATCAGGCTTTTGCGTCTAAGTCGAAATGACTTATCCCTTATATGCAATTCGACAAATCAACTACTCAAAGTCGTCAGGCTGTGTTACGATCTTTCAGAAGTCTCACGCGAAAGCCTCACGAGTTGGTATTTTCATGAGAATACATGACGACAACGCCTCTTTCCGTTTCAATCAGGTGGGTCTCAAAAAGTTTCTTGGCGATCTCGAATGCGAGATCATGGAATTAGCCTGGAAGCTGGCCAAGCCTGTGGTTACGGTGAGAGAAGTCTATGACGCTCTCCGGAAAAAGCGCGAGATCGCTTACACCACGGTCATGACGACCATGGTGCGTCTGTCCGAGAAAGAGCTACTCAAGATTGTCGACAAAGTCGGACTTGCCAACTGCTATGCACCGGCGCAGACTCGCGACGAGTTCATCAGAAGCTCGGTGGACCATGTCCTCGAGATCTTCTTCAAAGAATTTCCGGACGAATGCAAAGACTTCGTGGCCGGTTATGAGACCCGCAAAACAAGAAGACGCAAGCGCTAGTCGAAAGAGCGCTTCTGCTTCCACGAGAAAATCCCTGAGCCTCCCTGCCGGGAGGCTTTTCTTTTGATACTGAATATAGAGACTGAAAGAAAGGGCGGTGCTTGCGCACCGCCCTCGATTAGCTTGCTCTGAACGCTCTTTAGCTGTCCGGGATAGGAGCTCCTTCGGGCAGGGTCGGAGAAGTCTTCTGGTGGCGTTCCGAGCGACCGGTGGTGTAGTGCCGTTCGTCAATGACGGTGGGCTCGACCTGGAAGATATTGGTGTCGCGAGGACCTTCAACACGTCCAATCTCTTCCGGAAGCTTGAGCTGACCAGGAGTACCGGGCAGGATGATTTCCGGTCTGATGGCGATTACCAGCTCGCTCTCGTTCTTGGCGAACGCTTTCGAGCGGTAGATAGCGCCCAGGACCGGCATCTCGCCTATGATCGGCAGTTTGTTCATCTCACGACCGTTATTGGTGGTGATCAGACCGCCGACAAAGAGCTCTTGACCGGGCTTCATCTCGACGATGGTCTGCATCTTCCGGGTTGTGAAACCAGGAATGATGGAGGTCGTGCCGGGAAGGTTGAAGCCCAGAGCCAGTGAGGGAATCCGTTCTTCAGGAGAGATCTCCAGATTGAGGGTTCCTGCATCGGTGAGGACCGGGATGAAGTTGATTCTCAAACCGAAAGGCTCGAACACGACGGACTGCTGAGCAGCACCGGCGGCAGCCACGGCTTGCAGGATCGGGATCTCTCCGCCGGCCAGGAAGGAGGCACGTTCGCCGCTGATACAAACAAGCGACGGCTCAGCCAGGATTCTGTTGCGGCTGTTAGAGATGATCCCCTGGATGGTCGGTGAGAACGACTGTCTCGAGGAGTTATCCGAGGGGAAGTTCGATGTACCGGTAATCAGGTTCATCAGACCGCCGGTCTGGAAGGCTGTACCACCGGGAGCACCGAAGAGGATCGAGTTACCGGCGAGGTTGCCTACCGCTGTAAGCAGGTTGGGCTGACCGATACCGATGACGTTACCACCGTTGATGATGTTGTTGCTCACAAAACCGTTGGCAGCGTTCGAGAAGGTGAAAGGTCGAGCTCCAGCTGCTACCGGGGTACCCGGGAACTGACCGTTGGTTTGGTTGCTGGCGATTCTTTCGGTGAAACCGGGAAAGCTATTGAAGAACGCCGAGGTCGTATTGTTAGTACCGCCCACACCGTAAGCGAACCCGGCGGTGGTACCGGCTACGCCGACCGCTGTCGCGAGTTCTCTTGCCGAGGTGGTGTTCATCTCCATGAAAGTAACATGGAGAACGATCAGAGGAGTCTTGCGAACTTTCACGAGACTGGTGACTCTGCCACCGTCACTGGTGATGACCTGACCTTTGCTGATGTTGTTGTTGGTGTTGGGGAAGAAGGTGTATTTGTCCACCGACGACAACTGGGCGAGCTGACCGGTCCGACCGCCGCCGCTCTGAGTACCGCCGCCCTGGGCTCCGGTCTCACCGATACGGGCGTTGATCAGGCGGTTATTGGCCACCTGGATATTCATGCCCCGGTCATCCATAAAGACGTTGGCTGCCAGGAAGGCTCTGATCACCGACTCGGCGTGGTCCACGTCTCCGAGCAGAAGAACGCGGTCAGAACCTCCTACGGAGAAGGCCTTGACGATGATACGTGGGTCGATTTCGCGAAGGGCTGTTTGCAGCTCGCTGTAATCACGCTCTACGACTATGTCGATGGCAGCGGTATTGCCGGCATCGTCCCAGAGAAGCATTGTGCAGCTTCCGGGGGCTTTACCGAGCATGACGATCTGGTTTTCAGCTACTACTACGGGCTCGGCGATTCCGGGATCACTTATAGAGGTCCGGACGATCTTGTTGCGGAGCTTGAAAGTTCTGGACTGCGACACTTTGAGGTCGATGACGTTGACGGTCTTGAACTCTTCGAGGTCGACAGTACCGGTCACCACTGGAGGGATAGGAGTGGCGGTGACGTCGCTGCTGGTGGACTGGGCAATCAGTTGATCGGGGGCCAGTTGAGCCAGGAGCTGCTTGCCTTCGCTGGCAGACTCGGCGGTGGCGGTAATCGAGGGAACCGCTCCGTTATACGCAACCAGTGACGGCTTATCGGCAGGGGCTTTGGCTGCCTCGGCCAGGGCCGGATGAATGCTGAGGGCCGCGGCTGGTGCCGGGGCCGGCATGTCAGCCTTGCCTTTGCCCATGAAGATCATCACATGGTTGTCTTTGAGCGCCAGGGTCGGGATGTCTTCATCCACGATGGGGGCGATTCTCTTGGGCTCGACTCGGGCTTGCTTGACCGTCTTCTTGACGCTCTTTTTGCCCTTGCTTGCCTGATTCTCTTGACTCTTCGGAGTCGACGACATCTTCTGCCAGATAGCGTCAGCGGCTCCTGCCGGTTGTGCTGTCAGCCAGCCTGCCTGAGTCACTATCAGTGACAGGCTGAAAGCTAGGCTTTTCCTTGGCTTATTCATTCCACTCTCCCTCTAAGGTGAATAATGCTTATTCAAATAATCTTGACGTTATCTGTTGTCCGGAATCGGAGCGCCTTCAGGCAACGTTGGTGATGTCTTCTGATGGCGTTCCGAGCGACCGGAGGTGTAATGCCGTTCGTCGAGGACCGTGGGCTCGACTTGGAATATGTTCATGTCGCGCGGTCCTTCTACCCGACCGATTTCTTCAGGCAGCTTGAGCTGTCCGGGAGTACCGGGCAGGATGATTTCCGGTCTGATTGCGATAACCAGTTCGCTCTCGTTCTTGTTGAACGCTTTCGAGCGCCAGAGAGCGCCGAGAACCGGAATCTCACCGAAGATCGGATATTTATCCAGGGATCGACCGCTGTTGGAGGTGATCAATCCAGAAATATAGAGCTCCTGTCCCGGCTTCATTTCAACGATGGTCTGAGCTTTCCTCGTGGTGAATCCAGGAATGGAGTTAGTGGTGCCGGTAAGCTGCAGGGCGAAGGTCTGAGAGATTACCCGCTCTTCGGGAGAGACTTCCAGGTTGAGTGAGCCGTTCTCTTGGAGAACGGGAATCATGTTGATTCTCAGCCCGAAGGGCTCGAACGTTACCGACACCTGGTTGTTGCCGGCGGTGGCGATGGCCTGGAAGATGGGGATTTCTCCACCAGCCAGGAACGATGCCCGTTCGCCAGAGATGCATACCAGCGTTGGCTCGGCAAGAATTCTTGCCCGGTTATGAGTGATCAAGCCCTGGATAGATGGGTTGACGCTGAACCGGTAAGCATCGGTGATGGCGAAGTTCGACAGAGCCGTGAAGAGGTTTCCGAGACCGCCAGACTGGAAAGCAGCGCCACCAGGAGAGCCGAACGGGGTCTGACCGGTCAGCAGAGCTGTGATCGGTGAAGCGAAGATTGGCTGACCGATACCTGTGGCTGTCACGCCGGTTGGCGAGAAGAAAGCCACAGGACCTGTTGCATATCCTGTCTGGGTGCTGCCTACAGCTGTTGTTCCGGCTTGGAACACCGGGGTGCGCTCATAGATGCCACCGAAGGATTGGAGGTATGGCTGTGCTCCCGAGGTGTTCGCTGCCGAACCGCCGAGACCGAAGGCGACGCCGGGTCCTGTGTAGTTGAAACCGAGCGATGTTGCCAGGGTGCGTGCAGCGGTGGTGTTCATCTCCATGAAGGTGACATGCAGCACGATCAGGGGCACTTTGCGGATCTTGATCAAGCTGGTGATCCGTCCGCCGTCCGAGACGATACCCTGGGCGAGACTGACGTTGTTGTTGGTGTTGGGGAAGAATGTATAACGGTCGACGCTGGAAAGCTGAGCCAGCTGACCGGTCCGTCCGCCACCGGAGGTGTTGCCGCCGCCCTGGGCGCCCATTTCACCGATTCTGGCGTCTACCAGGCGGTTGTTGGCGACCTGGACATTCATGCCGCGGTCATCCATGAAGACGTTGGCAGCCGAGAAGGCTCTGATGACCGATTCGGCGTGGTCGACGTCGCCGAGGAGGATCAGACGATCCGAACCGCCGACGGAGTAGGTCTTGACGATGATTCTGGGGTCGATCTCGCGAAGGGTCGCTTGCAGCTGCGAGTAGTCGCGGGAGCAGGAGACTTCGATGGCGGCGGAGTTGCCGGCGTCGTCCCAGATGACCATGGTCGCTTTACCCGGCGATTTGCCGAGGAGGACCATCTGGTTCTCTGATACCACTACCGGTTCTACAATTCCGGGATCGCTTATAGAGGTACGAACGATCTTGTTGCGAAGCTTGAATGTCCGCGAGCGAGAAACTTTGACGTCGATGACGTTGGTGGTCTTGAACTCTTCGAGGTCGACGGTGCCGGTCACCACTGGCGGTATCGGCGTGGCGTTCACGTCTCCGGATTCTCCCTGAGCGAGCAGATTGTCGGCAGACATCTGGGCGATCAAGTCTTCGCCGGGGGCGGGTGTCGATTCGGAAGGCAGGTCAGCGCTTTCTTCGGCGACGGAGGGAGCTTCGTGGGTGGAAGGCGCTGGGGCCACATCGGGCGTATCTATATTAGTAGGCAATGCCGGGTGGATTGAGAGAGCTGCTGCCGGCGCTGGTCCGCCGCCCAGGGCTCCTGCGTTCTTGCCGCGTCCGGGCAGGAAGAGCATTGCGCTGTCGTCCAGGCTCAGTTCGCTGGAGGCGAGCTGAATACTGTCTTGTTTGAGAGATTTCACTTCGGCCCGCTTGGCAACGGCAACCGTCTTTACCTTCTTATTGGTAGTTTTGGGCGCCTGCGCTTTTTTCTTGGCAACGGCTTGAGTCTTCGACTCGGTGGCGCCTGCCATTTTTTGCCAGATCGCTTCTGACGCAGGTGCTGCATGCGCAGATTGCAAACCAGCCTGTGATAGCGCTGCCAGTGCGCTAAGAGCTAAGCTCGTACTAGGCTTCTTCATTCCACTCTCCCTCTATCTAG
>JAGQHH010000137.1 GCA_020431945.1 Cyanobacteria bacterium HKST-UBA02
TACCAGCTGTTATGTTTCACCGCCCCGGGAAATATCCCGAAAGGCAGTCAC
This sequence comes from Cyanobacteria bacterium HKST-UBA02, assembly GCA_020431945.1. The sequence goes on from JAGQHH010000137.1 coordinate 52, forward strand.
AACAGCCGATAGAGCCGGCGAATTTCGGCCGGCGAAAGTCTTCCCGCTGCGCTGCACTCATAAGGAAAGAAGGAAAGAACTACCGCTCCGCGAAGATCAGAAACAGATCCTGATCAAGGCTTCTCCATATCTCTGAAACCCCTCAAACTCCCCACAGCACACGAAACCAGCATGCTTGCGCTGCCTGGTCTATTTAATTCGTAATCGGCTGGGGCCGGGGTAGATATGGGCGGGTTTGAAAAAGTTCCTTAGAGAGACTGCAACGGAAAGATGCCCGGAACATAACGGGGATGTGCCGGAGAGAACAAATCGATGTTGCGATTGCAACACGGCATGTGTCGGTTTGCGAACATCTCGCGCACCGCATACGACGGCTGATTGACCCGATTCTTAAGCAATCTGCGCATGTCAATCTTGGGCGCATTTAATCGCCGCTTTCGCTGTGCACGCCTAGCGCTACCGCCTTACAAGCCACACAGATCTGATACTGTATATAATACTATCCCAGAGTACCACCAGAACCAGATTCTGATCTGACTCGCTCGCGTACTTCGCGCTAGCTCTTACCGACAGGCTCACCGAACAATCGCGCCCTACTTGCTCTCCAGAACCCCCTGGTCGAGGATGCCCTGGAAGATGCGACGAAGCTCCGGATCACGCAGATTCCGGATGATCTCCTTCTGCTCCTTGGCCAGGTCCGACTGGGCGAGCATCACGATGGTATCGAGAACTTTGGTGTAGAGCGTCGAGACCTGCTCCTGGGAAAGCGAGCCATTGATACCCTGCTCGCAGAGCCGGTAGAGCGACTCCCGAAGCACGAGCACGAGCTGGGTGCGGCCGGCGAGCTCCACGACCTTGGTCTGCAGCTCAATCTGGGTGCTGGCATCCACATCAGCTTGTGCAAGCTTTAATTCGGCGATGATCTTGGTAATGGACTCGAGAGCCACATCAGGGGCCGGCTCGGCGCAGACCTTGAGGCTGCCGTCCGCCGGCAGGACATATGCCCCGCGCCGGGAAGCATCATAGTCGATGACATAGGGCTTGCCAGGCGTGAGCTCATGGGTGCGGGCAGGCGGCGTCAAAGACGCGCAGCCCGAAAGGGCGATTGCTGCAATCACAGCAACGCAAAGTGAGATTCTGGTTTTCATTGGTTGGTTGTTCCTATTTGAATCACCTCTTCTTTGACCAGCAGCGCGTCGAGGCGTTTTCGGCTGCCGTTGAAGCGATTGATATCGCAGAATGTCTTGATGCCATCCACACGCCCGCGCTCAGTCCACTGCCAGAGCGTCCACACCTTCCAGGGCGCAGGCACCCGGGGCTTTGCAGCACTGGTGTAATGGGCCAGCCAGAGGGGATGGTCGGAAAGTCCGGGATCGTTTTTGAGCACGTCGTCTGCAAAAGACGGGCTCAAATAAATCACCGGATTGATATGGCGTCCAAGACGCGAGCGAATGCCCTCGATGAAGTCATAGATAAGCTCGCTGCGTCTTGAAACGGAAAGCCTGGTCCACTGGCTGGGCACTTCGACATCGATCACAGGTGGCAGCTCTCCGGGCTCGATCGTTCCAACAAGAGCTGCGAAGTTATCGAGCTGCCCGTCCACAGACGCGCTGGTGCGGAAGAAGTGATAAGCGCCGGTGATGATGCCACTGGCTTTCGCCCGGGAGCGATTGCTCCTGAAAGTCCTGTCCTTGAAGGTTGTGCCTTCAGTCGCCTTGAGATAAGCGAAGGCGCAGCCGGTCTGACTAACCTTCGCCCAGTCGATTACTCCCTGATGATGGGAGACATCTACCCCCCAGGGCTTCTCATCGGCCATCGCTTTCAAGGACGCCTTCGGGAGGATCTTAAGAACCCGTGAGTTTTTCTTCCTGGTGCTCATTGTTTTCTCTTTCTCTTCTTTGCCGGCTTACCTGGCCTTGAAGAAGCTCATCTCGCAGAGGATCTTCTCCAGCACAGGCAGAACGAGTGCCGTGACGATGAGAAGAAGCGAGCCGTAGACCGGCTGGTAGAACTCTGGGAAGGAAATCGCAAGCGCCGTGCCATTGATGGCATAGCACCAGGTCGGAAATGCAATTGATGCCGCCAGAACCCGGAAGCGCTTGCTATCGCAAATCGATTCCTGCTGAGCGTTCGGCAGGTAGATGACATAAAGGGGAGTCAGTGCCCAGAGGGTGAGAAAGACTGCCCAGTGAAGCCAGGCGGGCACCGCGCCATTGGCCTGGTCGGCCATGATGCCGAGAGCCGCGACATAGGCGAGGTTGAGAGATGCCGGGATGAACATCACCACCTTGTCCAGGTAGGTGGCTGTGCCGGCTGGAAGTTTCGGGTCCGGCTCAGCAGGCAACGGAGCAGGCGCCGATGGGCTTGGTGAGTTCGAACCATTTTCGGAATCGTGAGGGTCCATTTTGAGGGTCTCCTTGTGTTTTTTTGCTCCCGGCAAAGAGATCACCCTGCCGGGGTAAGAAGAATTGGCTGGAGGAAGCGTGAGAGGCTTCTGGTGATGAAATTAAGGCCGCCGGAATATCACAACCAGCTTGCATTCACGCTCTATGAAACCCACTTTTTTCCCGGGCGGCAGAAAATTCCCCTGTAGAGGGTATTGTGCGTCGCCGTGAAAGCATGAATACTATGAAGAGCTGGGTGCGTTATTCCTGTAAAAGTGGGTGGTTTGTGGTGAATCAACCCTACGGGATCGCGCACCCGGCTTTCTCTTACTACGCTGTCCTGTAACACGGCTTCACGAACCCCCTTTCTCTTGCCTGCCAGTGCTTTCCGGCAAGGAACCATTCGATCCATGAAGAATCTGCAATATCAATATTTTTACAGGGCTTGTCATGAGATTCAGTTTTTGCCGTCGACAGGCCAAATGGCTCACTATTTCCTCGCTTCTAGAATTATTGCCGTACCGGGCTCCATTTTCCGGTAGAAAATCCCCGAAACTCTCGCAGCTTCACTATTCCCCCAGATGGGTGAGTACAAAAATACGACTCTCAGTAGTCCCAATCGCCGGAAACTGTCTGTGTGACTGAATAGCAGCCAGTATATGAAAGCTCCGCCAGCCTTCCCCGCCTCAGCTGCGCTAGGTTTCAGGCTTTCTTAAGGGTCTCGGGGGCTCCCGGCAAGAGAATCGAACACCTTAAGCGGCACTCAGATTCTGTCTGATCGCCGACTTCACAGCCTTGATCATCTCCTCTACCTGGCCTTTGTGCATCGGCGAATGGACTTCCCACTGCAGATAGATCTCGGTCTTGCCGTCCTCAGTCGGTGCCAGGTCGACCGTCAGAATAATCCTTCTCTCCATCTCGCCCAGCTGATCCCCAAAGAGCTCTCGCCACTGAATCAAGGCAACAATTCTTCCTTCCTCCGGGCTCGCCTTTCTTATCTGCCACCAGGCATCAGGCTTTGTTCGGTGAGTCTCGGTCAACAGGTCAATGATGTAGCCATAGCAATGAGCCAGGTCATGGCTTGATACCAGAGGCTTCTCAGGCTCTTTCGGCTGCTGGTTCTTCCAGCAGATAAAGCTGACAACAGCAAATGCAACCAGGAAAAATACTTCCATTCAGCCCTCAATCCTCAAAAGTCTATTTCCGGGGATGCCGGTATGTTACTCGCCTGGTATGGCTCCTCATCTTTTCTCTTCTCTGGCTCCACTTCCTGCTCTTTCGGCACTTTCTTTCTCTTCTTCTTCCGGTCCACATCAGGAGCCCCAGCATCGTGATTAGAAGCCTTCTTCTTCGTGGCTCCTTTTTGCTTCTCTACCGGCTTGTCCTCAGCCTTCTCCTTCGGCTCTATCTCTTGCGCCGGTTCTTGCTCTAGCTTTTCTTCCTGGTCTTGCTCCTGGACTAGGTCTGGGACTAGGTCTGGGACTAGGTCTGGGTCTACTTCTGACTCGTCTTCTGGCTCTTCCTCGGAGACCTCTTTCTTCTCCTCAGTTTCGCCTTTCTCCTTCTCCCAGGACTTCTGCCACTCCTGTTTTCTCTTTGCTTCCCGACAGCTCTGAATGGTCTCATCGGTGACCACTATCTCAGGACCCTGCTCCGGAGGATGTTCGGTAGCCAGGCTGAAGTCCTGCCAGTTATAAGCCGGTAGCATCAGGGGTGGAGTGCCCGGGGTGAAAACAATAATCCGGTCATCAGGAAGATTCATCACTTCGCTGGGTTCTATAAGCCACCGGCCCATTTCCTTCTCTTGAATCTGGCCCGAGCTCGAGATCGTCCTTTCAAAAACAGTCGTCTTTCCGGTCATCTTGCTTATCGCCTCTGCCGGCTCATAGTCAGCTGGTCGGAAAAAGATCCTTGTCCTGGGTTGCTTTCTCAAGTCGTTTGCCACCCCTCGATCATAGACGTTATCGAGCTGGGCGAAATCTTGAAAGCCGAGCATGAAGCTAATCTTCTGGTGCCTGATTATCGACAGCTTCTCATTTATTTTGGGGATCATCCCGAAGTTCGTGAACTCATCAAGAAGCAGAAACGGCGGATCATCGAAGTGATTGTTCTGGATGTGATTCAAAAGAAAGTTGAAAACCAGCGCTGCCACAGGCTTCAGATTCGGCTTATTCGCCGGCACTGAAAGATAGAAAGTGAACCGCTCATGCGCAAGAGCGTCCATATCGATGTCTGTCTTTTCGGTCAAAGCAACTACTTTCGGGCTCGACCACAAACCAAGCCTGGTGATCAAACTTGCTACGACACCATACCTGAAACCCTCCCGGCTTGTGTTCATGAAGCCCCGGTAGTCTTCTCTAACCTGTTCAACCGGGCTCTCTTTGATGATCTTCTCCATGCCTTCCGGGCCTTCTCTCAAAAGCGCCCGGATATATCCAAGATGCATATCCTGCGATGCCGCATGCCCGATGAGAGTCGTTAACATATTCGCTTCCGACTTAGGCCAGACATCATCGCCATAGTTGTTCTTGCCGGTGGTGTTATCAACAATAAGCTGGGCCATGTCCCGGGCGTCATCATAAGTCTTCACCGCATCAAGGGGATTTATCCGATGGGAGCTCAGGTCGTCCGGATCGAAGTGATAAATCGCCTGGCCGCCCATGACGGCTCTATATCTAGCAGTCTTCCAATACAAATCCGGCTTGTCGTTTCCGGCCCTGGCTTCTGTCACCAGAGCCGACTTGTTGCACCTGGCAATGAGATTCGGAATGAAGATTGAAGACGTCTTACCAGAGCCTGTGGGACCGACAACAATCGCGTGCTTTATCGTGTCGGTCTCATTTATCGCCACCAGCTCGTCATCTTCTCCAGGACTGACAAGAAGCCTTCCATCAGGCACTATCTCAGGGTCCCCTCCCCAGTACCCCGCCTCCTTTATGTCCTCCAAAGTCCCCCAGCGAGCCGAGCCATACTTGGTTCTTCTTGGCTCTTTGTCCATGATTTTCTGATAGCGGCTTGCCGCCTCATGCATCACATCGACTATCTCTTTGACCTTCTCGGAGCACTTTTGAAGGGTCCACTGGTAATTGCTCTCCTCGATAGAGATCTCGACTTTCGAGCCTCCCTCTATCTCGTCCCACCTGACAACCAGATGATATGCATAGCGCCAGTTGGTGCCTTTTACTCGTTCATTTCTCTCGTAATTGGCCGCGAGCTCACAAAGCTCCGTGTTAATGAAATCAACCCTCCACCCACCTCGGGCAAGAGCAGTCCTGGCAATCTCCGCCACCTTGTCGCATGGCGCCGCTAAAGTAAATTCTCCGCTTGCTTGAGGCACTATCTCCAGGTCCTATGTTCTGCTTCTCATTCTATTGACCCCAGCCGCCGCCGCGCTCAAACCACTCCCGGTCTTTCCTGTTCCTTTCCTGCTGCTCCTGGTCCTTCTTGGTCTGATCGTCCCTGGTTTTCTGGCCTTCTTTAGTCTCTCCAAGCGCCTTGTCGAGCTTCTTTCTCTGACCCTTCGCCTTCTCTTCGTAGGCGGTCCCCGATAGCTCCTTAGACAGCTTCTCATCTATTTCGCCGGCTGATTTTTCCATGTCTTCTCTAGTCTCTTTCAGCCGGTCTCGATTCTCCGTCACCGGTATCGATCTCACAAGCTCGTTTGCAAGACCTGCCCCGGCCATAAAGAGTCGGAAAACTGGATTGCCTGTCAGTTGGACTTGAAGAGGATTCACCACCTCGCCGCCGGCACGCTCCATCGTGCGAGGTCGTTCCGGTGTCCTCATCTCGCTTTTAGCTTGCTCGAGCCCCCGGGCAAGCGCCCCCACCCAGCGGCTCCTGTCCTTGTCCTCAATCCAGCCTCGAAGCTTCTGGTAGCTCTCAAAAGGCAGCCTCTCAGAATTGTCTCTGAGGTCTTTTGCAAGCTCGGTCAGTCTTTCATACGAGTCATTGACACTATACTTCTCGCCGCCATGCTCGAAGTAGTCTGTCTTCTTGTCGTTCTTGTCCTTGTCTCTGTCATTCCGATTCTTCTTGCTGCTCTTGTCTTTCTTACTCGGCTCTGGCTCTTCTCTTTCGCTATCTTTCTCGACAAGTCGCTCCTGCTCCTTCTCCTTGATCCAGGAGGCAAGCTTCTTGTAGTCGTTTTTTGATATCCGCTTCTCGAAGTTATCCCAGAGCGACTCGGTAAGATCCCTGAGCTCCTTCAGGCTATTTTCTCGGCTCCACTCTTGCCCGGCAGCAAGAACTTTCTCTTTGTCTTTCTCCTGCTCTTTCTCAGGAGCCTTTACCTTCCGCTTGTTCCCTCGCTTGCCTTTCTCTTTCTCCGCCTGCTCTCTCTCCTGCTCTTTGAGATCCTGCTTCTTTCGCCACTGGTCATAAGGCTCCAGCTGCTCCCTCAAGATCTTCTTGTGAATGAAGGGAAGCTCTAAGCCCTCACTTATTCTCTGCTGTCTCTCCCTCTCCCACTCAAGCTGCTTCTCTTTCTGCCGCCTTCGTCTTTCTTCTCTTGCCTGCTCGAGCTCTCTTGGATGCTCCCTTTCAAGAAACCTGTCTCCCAGCTCCCGAACCTTCTCCAGATCCTTCCTGTCTATCTTCACGTCAGTCCCGTTGCGGTCCTTGCCATAGATGACCACATGGACATGATGGTGCTCGGTGTTGTCGTGCTCCACCGCATACCACTTCAGGTCAAGCCCTTTCACTCGTCCAAGCTCGCCCAGGACCTCCCTGGTAAAAGCCTTTTTGTCCGCCGGATTGATCTCAGGGGCAAGGGTCATCTTGTGAATCACCACTTTCTGATTGCCCATCTGCCTGATTTCCTTTCGGACATCGGTGGCATCAACCCGATCCTCCAGGTCGCTAAAAAGCTCCCGGCCACCCTGCTCCCTGTCAGGCCCAGGGCGATGCTGGATATATGTCAGATGCGCAAGAGCCTTGCCGACGCCTTTGCCCCTGCTGCCTCTTCCGGCAATATATCTAGAGCGGACAACTACCACGGAGCGACAGCGCCTTTGACCTTCTCAGCCAGCTCCTTCTCGTCCTTATCCAGCTTGTTTCTCATCTTCTGCTTGGCTGTATTCACAGCCGAATTGAAAGCCTGACGCGCCTCCTCATTGGGCAGGCTCATCCAGGCAAGCTCATACAGGGTCCCGACGGTAGCCCCCTGGCGGGCAAGCATCCCACATATCCGATTGGTCATCTCATTGATGGCTCTTGCCACCTCCGATTCTCTCGGGCGAGCAGCTATCGCCTCCCTGTTATCCAGGTAATGAAGCACCGCGTCTCTAACAATCTGAGACATGCTCACCCCTTCGGCATGAGCCATCGCCTCCAGTCTTTTGAAGTCCTCGCTGGCCAGTCTCGATTCAATCTTCGGATTGAAGACCCGCTTCTTCTTCTCTACCATGTGCCGACCTCATAGAATGCCATATCCTGACATTCTAACAATTGTGCCGGACTTTTCCAGCCACTTGTCAATACGTGCCTATATATATATCCTCATGAGTTGGCACTTTCGAAGAAATGTGCCGACTCTTTTATCTTGCCTTACTCACGTGCGGGATATGGTTGCGACTCAGTCCCCCTTCGTCGCAGGAATAAAAGCGGAATTCCTTACCCCGTGTATGGCAGCTTCGCTGCTGGATTTTGAGAACACACAAAGAGATATCGAAAAGATATACCGAGCAAGGTTCCTCTCGATCATTTTGAGCTTCTGGTGGCATGATCTAGGCAAGAACCTTCTTTCTTGAATGAAGACATCGAGGTGACTGAATCCTCTTTTCGCGAAAGCCGCCACCTTTCAAAAGGCGGCTTTCGCCTAGCAAGCAAAAGAGCTTCGGACCTCCTGTCCCCATGGGCTGGAATGGAGTCAAGCCCGAAGAGCAAAGCGTGGCTTGACTCCATTCCAGCCCCAGATAATGGAAGTACGCCTAGCGCAGGCGTCACCACGCGCAAAGCGCGCTTCTTCCTTACAGGCCGACCAAAAAAAGAGGGGCGTAAGCCCCTCATGCACGACACCAGTACTCGGGATAATCCCGGAAGAGCTCATCGAGCACCTCATACATCTCCAGAGTTATATCATTGTCCGGACCTATGAAAGTCTTGTAGAAGTGCGGCCAGAACTCATCAAAGCGAACTTCCCCAACTTCATTCCTGTAAGACTCAGCCATGTTCACGATCGCCACCTTAAGCGAATCGTAGAAGAAAGTGTAGTTAGGGTTATTCTCTTGGGTGGTGTTGATTGTTCTCATGATGATATCTCCTGATGTATTCGGCTCCGCAGCCGGTTGCCAGAGCCACACCGAAGCCTGAGGGCAAGTCAAGCCCGGAGCGTTAGCGCAGAGCGAAGCGTGGCTTGAGTTGACTGAAGGCTTTGGTACAATCAGACAACCGGGGAGGAGGCAGCCACAGCCATCAACAAATCCTTCTTCCTTACAGAAAAAGCCGCCTCTCAGGCGGCTTTCGCATCTCTAAAAAAACGAGGAGGAAGGACCGATCCAGCCTTACGAAAGAAAAGCAGCCGGATGAACAGGAAGCTCGACTATTTCCCTGGACTTCTTTCGCTCCATCTCCCGGTCAGCCTCAATCCGAGACCTTACTTGAAAGAGTGCTTCTTTGACCCTCAAATTCGAGCACCGCTTTCGATAGAAGTCGACTATCTCAATTGCAGCTTCGTACTCACTCAGCTCATCAAGGCCCAGGGCGATGTCCTGAGCGCAGGCAAACAGGAGCGGGTCGGAGCCGGTCTCAAGAAATGCCTTCAAGATCCGGTCGAGCTTCAAGAGCACTTCTTTAGAGGTATCGGCATAGCCGGCCAGACGATAAAGCTCAGAAAGCCGGGTCAAGATCACGTAATAGGCATAGAAATCGATGCCCCTGGCTGACGGCTCGGTCATCAGCCGGAGCACTTCCTCCAGGCGCTCTATTTTCCCCATGTAGTGATTGCTTTCGTCCGGCACCATGTGGAACGCAGACAGCTTCTCACTCCAGTCTTCTGTTTCGGTTGGCTCGGTTGGCATGGGCAGATCTTAGTATATTTCTGGTATTTAGATACTGATGAAACACAAGAAGCCGAGCATGAACCAGTTGCGGAAGCTTAAGGACAGATTCCTGAGGCTTCGCTCCCCCTGTCGATTTGATAGACCGCTCTCCTCCATCAAGGAGCTGCCGGATCTATTAGCAGCCCCTATTACAAGCGTCTACCCGGAGATTAGGGGCCAGTGGCTCTTCGAGCTCAATGAAGGTTACGACCCCGATGACTTCAACCACGGTGCAAACTGGCTTGTCTGGTGGTTCTGCCCGGAAGGACTCGACCATGTCTACATGCAGTCGATAGGGTCTCACGTAAGATCGGTAAAAGAGGGAACCAGATCGGGCGGCTGTCTCTTCTGCGCCGGCCACTACGGCTCAGTGACAAACAGCATCGCCGTCTTCTACCCGGAGCTCGCCAAAGAATGGGACTACAAGAAAAACGGAGGTCTTACCCCTTCCGATTTCAGCTATGGCTCGGGTCTTTTTGCCTGGTGGAGATGCTCCACCTGCAAGCATTCATGGGAGGCAAAAATATCCAATCAAACGATCAATGAGTCCGGATGCCCCGAGTGCAATCTCGGTAAGCACACAGACTTAAGGGACTACCCTACTGCCTTCAAGCAGTTCGATCGCAAGCTGAACAAAGGAGTCGATCCTACAAAGCTTTTCTGGCACCGCAAGTACTGGTGGCGCTGCCAAAAGGCCCCGGATCATGTCTGGCAGGCGGAGTTCTGCCGGCGGGACAAGAAGCGTTGCCCGTTCTGCAGGCGAGTCCTGGCCTCCTCGACAAACAATCTCGGGCTTCGAAAAGACCTGGTGAAGCAGATCCACCCTACAAAAAACGGCAGGCTCGACCCCTCAAAAATCTCCCTTGCAAGCACAAGAACGCTCTGGTGGCGATGCGACAAGGGACCGGACCACATCTGGCAGGCGAAAGTCAAAACCAGAATAGACGGCGGCGCCGCCTGTCCTTTTTGCATGAATCACTGGGTCTCTAAGACCAATTCCCTCAAAGCAGTGAGGCCCGACGTGGCAAGTCAGTGGCATCCCGAAAAGAACAAGCCGCTGACGCCATCACAAGTAGTAGCAGGCTCAATGAGAAAATGCTGGTGGAAATGCGACAGGGGACCGGATCATCAATGGCAGGCCACTGTAGTCAGCAGGACCAGGGTCAATACCGGCTGTCCGTTCTGCAAGAACAGAAAACTCTCGGTGACCAACAGCCTCGCCAATTTCCCTGATATAGCCTGTGAGTTCGACCTTAAGAAGAACAAGCCGGAGACGCCCGATACCGTGCTTGCGGTCACCCACAAGAAATACTGGTGGACCTGCTCTTCCTGCAAGAGGCAGTGGAGAACAAAAGTCCGCCTGCGCACCCAGCTCGGCTATGGCTGCAGGTCCTGCGGGATCATCCAGAGAAGTAAGAAGAAATAGAGAGGAGGCAGGGACCGTCGAGCCCCTGCCTCCTTCTTCTCTAAGCTGTAGCGAGCTTACTTTCAGCCTTATCAGCTTCGCCTTCCTGCGAGCTCGGCCGCTTGCCGCATAAGTGGAAGGACGTGAGCTTAATCACCGGCTTGGTGATCTGCCTTTTCACTCCATCTTCTACTTTTGTGTAGGAAGACAGAGCCAGCCTGCCGTTTATCACCACCTCGCGACCTTTGGTGATGGTCTTGAGCACTCGATCACCCAGACCATTCCAGGCATCGACATCGATCCAGAGGGTCTTGTCCTCATCTGTATTGGAGGAGAACTCCTTCACCGCTACGGAGAATTTGACTACCTTGTTACCGGTGTCTCCAAAGAAGATGGCGTGAGGTTTCTGACCGACATGACCGACGATAGTGATTGAGTTGTTCATTGGATGCACCTCCGTGTTGTGCTTCAGGTGCCACCAAAAAGACACGGCTTTTCGCCGCCTGCATGGACGCGCGAAGCGCGCCCCGAAGGGGTTTGCCGTTGCAGGCTAGAAAAGTTGTGTCATTCTCGCACCGTTAAAGCACTGCGCGGAGGCAAAAACCATGAACCCTCCATCACCTCCAGGCGGGCTTGCCGGCATAAGAACTCCAGCTCGGCCAGCTCAGAAACAAGGTCAAACCAGTCCTGGTAGTCTGGACGTTCCTTCAGTAGCCACTACCCTCTCTCCGTTGTGACTTTTCAAATTATTTTGCCGAAGTTTTCAAATTATTTTGCACTCCCGACACCAACCTGTCGATCGAGTGCTCGAGTCTTGATCCCGGCGCGGTAGTCATACAGGCTGCTCAGATCAGAACAGGAGATACCCACATAGAAAGCAGGTCAGGAGCCTGGCTGCTAAGGGAAGCAGGGAGTCAGGCTCCCTGCCCCGGGGTCTATCACTATACGGCTCGGCGTCCCCACCTCGCTATCTGTTCCTTCACCACAGATGCTCTCTGGGCAGTTACGCTCATGGTGCTTGTTCCAAGCCCCCCTACCTCGAACCAGATGCCGTGGCGGGTGCCATATCCGAAGGCGTGAATAGTTCGGAATCTCTTTCTGCCTTCAAGAAGGCGGAAGACGATCATGTCGCTGTCTTCTTTGTGAGTCCTGACGATTCTTCTCATGGCCTTTCTTCTCATCGGTCTATCCTCCATCTGAGATCTGAAAACACTGAAAATATCGGGGCGGCAATCGCCGCCCCCGTTTACGATTCAAGCAAGCTCGCCCTGGGCGAGATCGCTCAAGATGGTGCGAGCCTGCCTTCGTGCGTAATGAAGCCTGGACCGCACCGTCCCTTTTCTCATTCCAGTCAGAGCCGCTATCTCACCGTAGCTGCATCCCTCCAGATAGAGCACCATCGCCTCTGCGTGCGGCTTGCTTAGCCTTGCGAATAGATCCTTCAGCCTGGGCGGAAGATCGATTTCCAGATCCCTTGCCGCCTCCTCCTCATGCACAAGATACGTGCCTGCCAGTTTCTCCAGGTCATAGCATCCGGCAAACATGACTCGTCTCTCTCTTTTTGCCTGGCGGCCCGCATCCATTGCCGAGCTGTGCACCACCCTGTACATCCACCCCAGATTCGCTTCCCTGCCGTCATTCTTATTCAGCAGTTCGAGCATGGCGGTCTGGACCAGGTCATCCGGCTCGGCTATCCCTATCAGCCCGTATCTTCTGGCCATCTTTCTTGCTGCCTGAAACAACGAGCTCATCTCTTCCTCAGATCGTCTTACTTCTTGCATGGAACAAACCTCCGTCCGTGTAGATGGCGTTTCGCCAAAAACAGGGCACGGGGGTGGCTCCCCGGGTCAAGCGTCAGGTCTCAAGGCACCACCGACCTCAACCTGGCCGCTTGAGGCGGGGTGGCGCCGCCCCCGTACAATCGAGAAACGAAACCAGCCAGGACCGGCTGCCGGCATCCCCTCAGTCCCCGACAGATCCAGCTCCGGAGATCTACCCGCCGCCATCCGCCCTGTTGGCGGCGGGCATCCCTGCCTTCATGCCTGAATAGCGATGAGCCCGGGTCCCATCGTCAAGGCCGGCGAAGCCGCCCGCGTAGCGGGTCGCCTTGACGATGGGAGGCTCGAGTTAGGCTCAGAGCCAGGCATGGGAGCAAGCCGCGGGGTCGTAAGGCAACCCAGAAGGTGCTGGCCGGGAGTAGGGAAGTGTGCTCCCCCAGTCTTCCGGGCAACCCGCGGGGCAGTCACTATCTGAATTAAGCTCTCTCAGTGGCGGAAGAAGACGACGACGAAGAAAAGAGTACTATGCGCGACCACAAAAAGGGATCGGGGATCGGCGTACACGCAATCTAGCGCCAGTTTCGGAGAATTCGAACAAGGTTCGATATAATTTTCTAACGAAGGCATATAGTAATTCCAAAAACGGAGGATTCAGTGAAAGGCAAAAGAGACATGGACGGAAAAGCTGTAGTTCGAGAAGCGCCTGCCCCGCCTATCGAAGTGGTCGAGACAGCGAAAAGGACCTGTTGCTACGACAACGGTCCTTTCGAGTGCGAGGTATGCACCATGAACAGAATAACATTTATTGTAACCCTGATCATAACAGCAGCCATAGTGAAGCTTATATTGAGCTGATCGTGCGGTGATCCTGAAGTTGAGGCATCCAGACAGCCTTCACCGGGTGCCTCGACTTAAACAAAGGAAGGGTATGAATCAGGAAACCCAGACTCAGCCTATACCTAGCCCCTTAGTTCCGGGTAGAAGTGGGACAAGATGTCTCGAATCCGTGCCTCCATCGACATGGCTGTTACCGGACGACCTGCCCTCTGACAGTAATCCAGAAACTCGTTGCCCACCAGTCCAGACTGGGGCCCAGCGGTATATCCGAGGGACTCTATGCAAATGAACAAGGATTAATATATCGTTTTAGGATTGTCTATATTTCGTTATGACAGAAAGCTGATTTCATGTTACAATCTTCTATACGGCAGAGACAAAGGGGAGTGATGATGCGAAAAGGCAGAGGGAGAGTTTTGAAAAATGGTCACAATAGTTTTTTTGAGCAGGCCTGAGGTAGAGTCGCTCCATGATGAGCAGATTGAGCTCTACGGAGGCAATCCTGGCGTTCAGGATGAAAATATGCTGGAGTCTGCCATTGCGGCTCCGAAAGCCACTTACGACGGGCGATTTCTCTATAAATCCATTCACGAAATGGCCGCCTGCTATTTCTTCGGATTGGCTAACAATCATGGTTTTTATAACGCCAATAAGCGGACAGCCGCAATCGCTACGTATGTGTTTTATCAGGTAAACGGTTGGGAGCTTGAGATTGACAACGAAGAGCTCGTAGAATTCGCAGTCCAGGTAGTAACTGAAAAGACCACCAGGCAAGAGATTACGGAGTTTTTCGAAAAGCACACAACAGAAGTCTTAGTGGCTGAATCCTAAGGACATCAAAGCATTACGGCAATTCGAGAATGCAATATTAATGTAAAATCCGCTCCAAAAGGCGGATTTTACCGTATTTTCACCATGCAAATAAGAACAAAGATGATATATTGTAATAACGATATACTAATTTAAATTTGAATTGCGTATATCCATAAATCAGGAGCAACAAGGTTTGAGGTACGCCCCATGGCATTAAGGAAAAAGTTGACCAAGCTGGGCAATAGTGCCGCACTAGTAATAGATAGGCCCATTTTGGATCTACTGGAGATGAACAATCAAAGTGCGGTCGAAATCACAATGGGACCAGATGGAGAATGTCTAGTCATTCGTCCCGTGCGCGACGAAGAAGAACACAACCGACGTTTTGAGGAAGCTAGGAAAAAAGGAAACAAGAAGCTTGCACCAGCCCTCAAGGAACTAGCTAAGAGGTAATTGGTGTGGAAGGACTTGACAGTGACAGTCTAAAATTCTTGCAAGGACTTTGTTTTCAGATGTCCGGAATGGAACCTTGGACGGATCCGCTGTCAGAAGATTTTGGTATCAGATACGGTATTAAAAGCGTAGTTAAAACCAAAGAGTCTTTGGTAGCTCGGAATATTATTGAAGAGAACTACCGTTTCATTGACCCTAGTCTCAGACATCGAATTGACGTGCTCTGCTATCCGCCGTTGGGCTTACCGCCTTTGAAATGGCGATTATTTCCCAGGGTAGAGCAGGCACCGATATAGCGAAATAGACTGTAGATGAAAGATCGAGCTGCCAGCTCGGTCTTTTATTCTGGTTGGCTCACTTAGCCAACCAAATCTTACTCAGCATAAATAATTGCTGGCGATTTAACGAATCTTGAGTTATTCGCAAATAGAATTGTTCAGCTACCAAGAGCGTTCAGGATCAGAAAATGCCGAGAAAGACTAGTAAAAGTTTTGAAGCACCAAAAGAGAACAAGATATTCGGATCTATTGAAGAAATAGAAAGAGCCAGAAAGAGGTTGGTGCGAAGAGTTTCTGAAGTAAAGGCTCTCGCAGACTCGGATCCCATGGATAAGAATGATATTCGTGCTGTTGAGAGCAAAGTGATTGATTCGCTAAGAGAGACATATGGAGCCGATTCTGCGGAATTCGATAGACTGCAGCATTTTCAAATTTGGGATGGTGGTTTGTATCTGAGCATGGATGACGGATACAAGCAGGAATGTTATAGAAAGGGAGTTCCAGCGGCAATTCGGAAACTCGAGGCTCTCATAGAAGCTTTAGATGAGAGGAAGGAAGAAATGGAAGAAAATGACAGGCGACCTTTCTTTGTTAAACAGGAGAGTTCACTGTTAAAGGAGCCTGTCAGCAAAAAGGTCTTTGTGGTGCATGGTCGTAATGACGAGAAGAAAGAAAGCACCGCCAGGCTTATAGAAAAGCTGGGACTAGAAGCCATTATTTTGCATGAAAGGGATGACATGGGAGACACCATAATTGAAAAGCTCGAAAGAGAGGGTGATGTAGGTTTTGCGGTTATCCTTCTTACAGGAGATGATGTTGGCCGGTTGAAGGACGAAGCAAACGACAAGCTAAAAGCCAGAGCAAGACAGAATGTGGTGATGGAGTTCGGCTATTTTCTTGGCAGGCTTGGGAGGAAAAAGAAAGTCTGTGCTTTGATAGATCCCGAAGTAGAGAAGCCCTCTGACATGGCTGGACTAGTCTATAAAACACTGGATACAGGAGGTCGCTGGAAGTTTGACTTGGCAAAAGAGCTGAGAGCAGCTGGCTATCCAGTGGATTTGTCACTAGTGGACTAAGTCAGAGAGAAGTCTAAGGCGATCGCCCCATCGCCTGCGGGCCATCCTGGAGCCCCACGAGCAATCCTCGAATTCGTGACACCAGCTCTTGAGCAAATACCTGACACTCATAGTTCGGAGCCCGGCTCAATAGCGTAGCCAGAACAACAAGCACAGTCTTGAGTTCAGAAGCATCGGTCTCAGAATCGACGTCATTCACAACCCGGGATAGTTCACCCATGAAAGCATCTTCCGCCCCCTCCAGGGACCCAGCAGCCTCCTCGGATGCGCGCTTTTTATCACGAGCATTCCGCATGGATATCTCATAGGCAATCCGCCTGGCTGCCAAGCGCTCCGGCGGCATATCTGCAGTTTGAGTAGTGGCTGGGGGCTTGCTTTCTGGTAAAGCCGCCCCCTCCACACCGTTATATTCGTCTGGACAGATTGCAAAGAACCCAGAAGCCAGGTCCTCATAGTCTTGCCGCCAGATATCCTGGTGCTTGTAGAGGGTATCTCGGGCGCATCCGGCTGCTGTCTGGAGCTCGACGGTAGTAAATTGACGGTCCTCTTTCTTGAGAGTCTCCAGGGCCTGCATAATCCGCTTGCGCGCACCGGATTGCCGATTGGCATTTTCTCTCACCCAGGAGATCGGCCTCTTGTTCGTATACCTGACCGGCTCCTCGCCTCTCCTGTGCTCTGGCAGCCAGTGAGTAGCCCTCTCCACCTGAGTCATAGCGTCGGCCCGGCCGGCATTCAGTTCTTTGCTCTGGCCGTTGTGATGGATCCGAAGGAACTCTTCGATGGCCCATTGTCTTTCCTGCTCATATCCATAGCCCAGGGCCGGCAACTGACGGCTGGGATCCCCGTAGAAGAGGTAATGCCCCAGGGTCTCAATTGCATGGGACCGCTGGGACGGCCCTGTAAGTCCATTTAGATGATAGAGTCGCCCCTGGTACCAGCTATCGGTAATAATTCCGGGCGGCAATTGCTGGAAGACGGCTCGAACAAAGTCGACAAACTCTCCTGGCTGTACATCAGGAGTAGTTTTCTTGAACGGCAGGATATTGGAAGCAGCCCTGGAGGCACCAAGGACCTTAGCCTGAGACTTTGCCGCATCCAACTCCTGGACATGGGTCTTTAGCCTCTGGAAATCAGCAAAGGAGTTGGTATCGGACTCCAGGCTATCGATTATAAGCTCGAGGGCCCGGGTCGCTGATAGCTCATGCCTCTCGTAATCGACCTCGAGCGTCTTCTTATCCAGCCAAGCAAATCCCTGCTGCAGAGGCAAACGAAGACCGAGTCCCTGCGAGCCACCTTGCCCAGGATGAGGAAATACCTCCAGCTGTCCTTTACCCACCTGAAAGTCATTGAGAGTAAGAAGCTTCACGAGCTGCCGGCGCAAGTCAGCACTGTTGATCGGCTCAGAGAAATAGATATACAGATGCCATCCACCACTATAGCTGGAGCGGTAAAGCGAAGATCGGTCTAGGCCCGCTCGACTTAAGACCTCCAGGATCTTCGAAAGCGAACCCTGATTGTGATACCGGCTGCCGGCATCGATATCCAGCACCGCAAATCGGCTAGCCTTACCAGCCCTGCAGCCTATAAAGTAACGACCATGTGCACAGGAAATGGCCTTGAGAATCTCAGTATCAGAAAGCTTCCACTTCTCATTGGCCGAATACCAGGACCCACCGGACAGAGGCCTGTAGATGTACCCATATCGGTGGAACAGTCCGAGAAACTCAGACACACACTGTTCCCAGCCCTCTGGGAAGAATTGTTTTCGAGCAAATCTAACCGGCACGCTCGGCAAATCTGAGCGTGCTTTAGCATGTCCGGTAATAACTGTCACCCTCTCTAAAATCGGGATGAGTTGACCTATCCGGACCGTTGGTCTATTCTTGAGCCACTTCGGGACACTGCAAAAACCCGACGACAATTGAATACGGTCCGCAAGGATCAAGAAAACATCGCTCTAGCTGGCGATGTTTTTTTATCGAGAATTTGGCAGACTTAGTCCTTTCCAGGAAGCCATTGCTTCAGAGAGATCGGGCGATAGCCAGTGCATATATCACAGTGGACCATCTATTGACAGGTACTATAGGTGGTGCTGTGTGGCAGATCAAGCCTTGGCAATTGTTGAAATGGGAATACAGACAGGTCCGGACTCGATCTTTTGATCCGGACGCGAGAAAAGAATAAGGCTATAAGCCATTTTCAGGTAAAGTTATTCAATGGAGGCAGGGCCAGGCAGGACCTCGTGCGGACAGCGTCCGGACGCATCGACTGACAAATAAAAAGGACCGTCCGGACATCAAGCCAGTGGAACCGGGTACAGGAGGAGGGGACCGGACGGAATTTAGCAGCGTCCGGACGGTGCTCGGAGGTGCCGTATATTCAAGATTTCCAGCAGCATTCATCTTGAAGCGACAGGCAGAAATCTATGTCAAAAGAAGGGATTCCGTTGCGGTTATCGGACAAAAAGATTCAAGCGTCCGGACATGCGCGGAAATGTCCGGACGGGACAGGATTAGACGTCCGGACAGATCCGCAGGGTGCGGACAGGTGTCCGGATCGAAGGACAATTTGCTTTTAGGTTCCCAAAACACAGGAGCTTTGTAGCCTGGTGTAGTCCGGACAAAGCCTTTTTATCTTATATAAGAGAGTTCAATTTTGAGTAGAAAGTTTTTCCAGGGCAGACCGACTGGAATCTTCCGTCCGCCTCATTTATTGATGGAAATAAATGTCCGGACGGACCGGACATGATTCGGACGAAGTTACCAAATACGGGAAATAGCCGGATTCTTCAGAGGTCCGAATGTCCGGACGATATCAATTGCATAGCCTTGCGGGCACCGTAGTTGGTATTTATAATTCGATGTGTCATTAAGTGTCAATAAATCCATCTTCCGGAGAATTCCTTTGCCTCGATACTTGAGTGTAGAAGAAGCAGCAGCCGCATTGAAGACCACTGACCGCACGGTCAGACGAATGCTGAACGACGGGCGACTAGCTGGAAGTCAGACCGAGGACAAAGGAAAGATGGTCTGGCGCGTAAATGCGACAAAGGAGCTACTAGAGCAGCTCGAAAAACTCGAGCAGGTTCATGATCAGTCGTTATTCTCGGCTGAAGTAGTAGGGTCAGCAACCGATGTTACCGAGGAAGATAAACCTAAAGAAGAAGCCGAACCAGGATTTTCCCAGAACGATCAAGGATCATCGAAGGAAGATCTAAGCCCAGCAGCAGAATCATTCTGGAGCTTCATGGAAGAGAAGATCCTTACTAAGCTCCAGGAAAAGGATCAGGCAATCGGAATGCTGCTCAAGGTGATAGAAGAGAAGGATCTTCAATTGAAATTGCTTCCGGATCTTGAGAAACAGGCAAAGGCAGCAGAAGAAGAGAAGAAAAAAGCGGAGGCCAAAGAGCAAGAAGCTATAAAAGAGCGGGCAAAAAGCGAAGCTGAGCGAGAGCGGGCTGAAAGACTAGCTCGGGAAGTCGAGGAAGAACGCCTGCGAGCGAAGGAAGAGAAGAAGAACGTTGAACTCAAAGAGCTAGAGATTCAGGCGCTCAAAAAGCAAGTAGACGTTATGTCTGACCTCAAACAGTCAACCGAAGCGAGCAGATTAGCAGCAAAGGAAGAACTTGAGCGGATCAAAGCAGAGAAGGAAGAAAAAGAGCGAGCCGTCCAGGAGGAAGTGAAGGCCTTAGCGAGGAAGCTTGAGGAGCTTCAACGCCCCTGGTACAAGAAATGGTTTACATGGCGACAGGTCGAAGAGGAATAGCCTGTCAGTGATTCGCATCAATGCTTCCCAATGTGGCCGGCAGAAAACTGCTCAGAAGTTATGAGAAATCACTGGTGATCGGGAGATATAATATTCTAGGCTATTGGTGGTGTCGCTATAGTTTCAGAATAGACGAGACTGGTCAGGCCCAAGCTTTCTATGGGTGAGTCGAGTCTGCATCGTGCCACAGAGGCGGACAGCCTATTTGTCCGGGGGCAAGACAGTTCGCTTTCCACTACCCGTTGGAGTGATTTTATTGGTACGCATCCAGTCTAGAGCTTTCTGCAGCCGTTCT
This sequence comes from Cyanobacteria bacterium HKST-UBA02, assembly GCA_020431945.1. Next base: position 20,173 of record JAGQHH010000137.1, read on the forward strand.
TTGGCAAATTTCTTCTTCTGTGGATGCCAACGTAAGAATTCGTCAATGATTCTCTTGTCGGTTAGGACTTTGTTCTCTAAAATGAGGTCGTTCCAAGAAGCATAGAGCGTAGCGACGATCTCCGCCTGTGTCGTGTTCATTGGGGCCATGAGATTGATGATTCGGCGGATTTCTTTCAGGTGATCAGCATACAATTCTTCAGCCCGATTGACTAGTTTTTTCAAGTTCTTGCCGGGCTTATAGCGAACAAACTTGTCCTGAGTTTCAGGTTCAAAATAGTCATGGCGGATCCCCAAAGCTTGAATACCAATTTCCGGGTTATATAAACAGCGTGCATCGAGTGGACCTGCCGCTGCACGCATGTACTCAGTCTCTAGATTCAATTTGAGACCGACATCTGCAAGGTAAATCAATTTCTCTAACTTTGTTATTCCAAAATTCTTATCTGCATGGAGCTGGTCGATGAGAAGCCCGGCAAGCGCAATACGCCTTTCGAGAGTCTTGTCGAACTTCCGTCTCACTTCAAACTCTTTTGTGGCTTGAGCCGGCTCTCCAAAGTAATCAAGTCCATCTGCGTCAGCAAGGAATGTCTTGAACTCCCGCTTAGTTTCATTTAGTAGGACCGCCATTTGTTGAAGTTTTTCAATCAGGGGTTGATTGCCTGTCTCGTCCGCGAAGTGCTTAATCTGTACGAGTCCTGCATCGAACATCAGCTTTTGACTGTCGATAAGGTAGGGGCGCTCATAGTCGATGTCGATTTCAACCTTACCCTTCAATTCTTGGTGCCAAAGATGGAAGACATCATCAGTGGAGTCGATAAGCTTCATAATTAGGGCATTTGAGGACATGTTTTTGAACAAAGGTCGTAACTCCTTGTTCCAAAATGATTCTTTAACTAAAGGCGTCATCGGATTGCCAACCTTTACCTCCGGAGCATCGGGCACGGGGTTTCCGGCAGGAAAGACTATGCTCAAGCACTGATTATCAGCGTAAGAAATTGCTGCACAGTATTGTAGCGCCTTGTTTAATTTGGCTCCGGTTGCTTCAAGAGGCCACATCGAGCTGTTGTCCAACCAGCACGGGTAACGACAGCTGGCGAGTGTTCTTGCAATACCGAACCAAAGGAAAAAGGGGATACCATCCGCGAGAGTCTTAGCCTTGTATGAGCGCTCATTGAAAGGGCCAGAAGTCATCTGGCAAGCCCTAACCTGCTGAAAGGTCGAGTGCAAAGTAAACCATGGAAAATTTCCAAGCTCTCCCTTCACGTTACGACAAGGTGTCAGATTATCCATGAAGCCGATAATGGTACCGGTCGACTCTCCATAGCTCTTTTTGTTGTTTCGGCGAGGATCGCCGGTTGGCAGCCCACCTGCCGTGGTTCTGTCTGTCTCATCCTTGCGACGCCCGCGTTTGAAATCCAGCTGTGGCTGACCGCACCATTCCTTAAGGGATTGTCTTTTGAGACCGAAGGCGACGTCACTGGTTTGTTCGTTTTCCATAATTGCGGCACAGGAATCGTCGACAGACTGTTGATCATCCCAATCAATGGCACTTAAATCTTTCTTTCGCAGCCAGGTAAGGTCCGTGAGTCTAAGCGCCGATTCTGTGTTCAATGCCGCTTCCTTACCTTCGTATGACCAGATGGTAAAAGCAACCGGGAACTCAGCTTTTACTTTAAAGAATTCCTTGGAATTGACGAGAAAGCCTCGTTCGAAATTGAATACTGATCGCATTTGCCGGCGAATATGCTGAAAGTCTTCACGTTGAGTCAACCAGGTTGATTTCGTAAACAGCAACAGAATTGACTTTTCAGGAAAACCACTGTCTTTAGCTTCATCACATATCAGTTTCATTTGTGCTAAAAAGCAGGTATATCGCTGATTTAAGCCTTCATTGCCTACGAGCTGTAGTATTGAAGGATGAATGGGATATTTGATCGCATCGGCGGCCTTATCATCATCGTTTCGGTAGGGTGGGTTGCAGAGGAATGCAATCGGTTTATCAGGCTTTTGATCTTTTTCTGCCAATGCTGTTTTAAGAATTTCCAAATAGTCTGTCGCGGATCGATCTAGAAAGTTGAGCCCCTCTTGAGTTTCTGTTTTTGGAACAACCGTGAACTTGTTGTTGTGCCAGGAATCTGCCTTCATGCGCTTTTCGACCGCATAGAGTAGCTCAGGTTCAATTTCGCTAACAACTTTATGTCTCAACTCAAGAGGCGAACGCCAGTTAGTAACGAGGTTTCCGCTACCACACGCCGGATCGATTACGAGGTAATTCTTGCCTAGGTTCGGAAGGCGCTGCTTTACGAACCACATCGCAAGCCGCGACAAATCTAGGTCTGTAAAGTAGATGCCATGTTTGATCCGAAACTCGCTATCGACTTTATCTATCGCCAGATCAAAGTGTTCAAAGAATGGATCGGTATTTTGTTGTGCCTTCGGAGCCAGCATGTGGTCCTCAACAAATGCCTTGAAGTCAGCTCGCCTATTTGGAATTAGGTCTGTGATTTCCGTTCCTGCAAAGGTAGCCTTTGTCGAAATGCGTTGACTGAGAGCAACTGTTGATAGTTCGTCCCAGCGTTCGTGAATCATTGCGTAAAAGGCTCTGACCGTCTTGATGGGTTGGTCCTTGTCGAAGAACTCCTTCATAATGTCGAGCTTGTCGAGGAAATTTCTGATCGTGATTACTTGCCTGACCTTTTTGCCTTGCTTCAAAGACGTTTCGAAATTGTCGATGAGGGCTGCTACAGCATTTGTGTTCGATTGAAATATTGGCCACATCAATTCTTCGTGATACCAGGTCGCAAGTTTCAAAATTTGCGTCTTTTGATTCTTGTACTTCGAAGCAAGTTGCTTGCCGATTGTATTGGGTGCCTTGCCAAAGTGTTCAAGGACATCTTTTCGGATTTCAGCTGGAATTTCGTCGACACGCCAGAATGCTAAAAATCGGCTGCATGCAACAACCACAATGGAAAACGCCAAGTCTTTGTTTTGATACGCGAGTGCTTGAAAGAATGCTTGATACCAGTCATCACTCTTGCCCTTGAGTTCGAGGACAAAATGCCCAGGTACATAACCATCTGCTCCACCAGCATCGCTTTGGCGCTTGAAGGTGGATTTAAACAGGTGCCGGAAATAACCGAGAGCTAGGTCCTCATTTCGCTCTGATTTCTGGTTGAGGTATTCAAGTAGGTTAGCGACATGTGGTCGGAGTTTTTCGGACATTCCGGGAGAACACCTTTGCACGCAGTGTATTGCTCTTGCTTTAAGCCCGAATTGCGCAAGTCCTATTCGTAGAGAGTGACCGATATTCGACCCAAAATCAGCTTACCGGCCTTTGTGGCATGAGAACGCTGATTGTGCGCTACAGCTAAGCAAAACCTGAGATACGATCCGGCATCGGGAGTTTTCGAGCCAGAAACATGGGCCTGAAGGGGCGAAGTTGTCACTACCGGAAAACGTTTGCCGGAAACCAGGAAGTTCCGACTTTCAATCTGGAGACGGAAAATCGGGCATGCGCGTATGCTGACTTGAACCTTCGTGGGTTCGCTGTCCCTGATTTTGAAGGAAAAAGTTCCGACTCTTGCCGAAATAGGAACTTTTCTTGCGTTAAATTTATATTGCAGCTCCATTGAATGAGGAGATTCGCGGAACTCGGCATCCAACCCGAGGCTTCAGACAGAGTGGACCGCGCAGTGACTAGCAACTGTCGAAACGCTCTGGTTATCAGTGATTCTAGAACGTTTTCCGCTCATAGCACGTTCGCCACTTCAGCCCCAATCAGGGACGATGTTTATCGGTCGCGCTTGCGGAATATCTGAAAGCCACCACAGTCAGCTGCTTGGCCGCATATGCACCAGTAGGTTCTGCAACAGAAAGAATATTCTCAACGAGTGAGGGGACTGCTATAGCCTGGGATTTCTCCGCCGGACCATCGTCACGGACCTTAAAAGTCGGCGTTCAAAGTACGTGAGGCTGATTGGCGTGGAGCGGTAAGTTAGCCCAGCCGGGTGGATTTGCTCCCGTTCTTTTTCGAATGACGTCAGCGAGAATCGCTTCTATTCGCTCAGCGTAGTGTTGAGCGCGTTGGCGCCAGCTTCTCAGGGTGACCAAGTTCACCCTTGGCTGCTTACCGTGAGCTATTTGCCCTCGCGTCTCGATTACCTTAGCGAGCCACTTCCTTACATCTTCTGGACTGAACTTTTGCCAACGAACTTCATCCAACAGCCACCATATGCCGAGATTAGCGAAAAGCATATTTGTGTTGAAAGAATTTGGAGTATTCAATTTCCTCGTAGTTGGCTTAAACAGCTCGTTTTCCAGTCTTGTTGTGTGGCTCGCTGGTGCAATTGAGTTGGCCACTTCCTCGAAAATGTCCTCGATAAAACCTTCTATGGCTGCACAGAGCAAAACTATGCCCGCCCGAGTGATAGCCGCTCCTTCCTGTTGTTGCTGTGTCGTAGGCTTTGCGCGCCTGCGACCAGTGAGTCGCTCATGAGCGCTTATCAAATGGTCAACGTCGTTCAATCGATTCTGAAATTTAGACATTGAGTCGGATGGCATTACGGCGTTCTCGGCTAAGGCTTGCTGACAGTGACCCAGCCGGAATCGATCTCAACTTGGCAAAAGGAACCGTTTGGCACGATTCTTGAAACGGAGCCCGAAAACGACTGCACTTCTGTCTTTCCTTCTTCGCGATATTCAAACTGTGTTAAGTCCTTTGATTCCGATAATGCGTTGAAGAGTGGCTGGTCGCCTGGCGTAATTTGTATTACGACTTTGACAGCTCCATTCGAGCTGGCAAAAGTTGTGTCGGCCGCCAGATCGACGGTTTGGCCATTAAACGATAAAGTGTCTGCCATTGGGGGGGTTATCTCCGATACTCTGCATCAGCTAATTCTATCGAGAAGGCTGTCAGTTTCTCGAAAAACTTAAGATACGATCCGGTATCGGGACTTTTAGATCCCAAATCTTGCGGTATCGGGCTCCAGGCAAGGCAGAATAGGCTCCGAAATTCTTTAGATACCAGGGACCAGGGGGGCCGTCAACCTGGGCAAATTAGGACGCCTTATCTTTACCGAAATAGACCATTTTAGGTAAAGTAGGACAGAGAAATCCTCGGCTGGCATGAGTTTGCCGGGTGGCAAGAGAATCTTCTCAGTCGTTGTATTAGGGAAAGTTGACTAGTACCGAAGCAAATTGATGGCACGCCGCTTATCATCAGGGTCAACAGCCAGGTAGGTCTGGAGATCGCTGAGACTTGCATGGCCTGAAATCTCCTGAATGGTTCGAAGAGGGACGCCGGCGCGGCTCATGTTTGTGAGGCAGGTGCGGCGCATTGAGTGGGTGGATGCATCGTCCAGAGCGAGCATCTGGAAAGCAGCGGTCAGAATATTGTGTGCTTGTGCTCGGGTCAAGTGCCCGCTGGAGGAGGTTTCGGAAGGGAAGAGCCAGGCACCTAATTCGATATCATCGTGATAATCAGAGAGGGCCTTTTTCAACTTTTGGTGTACTGGAATGTCGTTGAATACGGTATTTTTCTTCTTGGTGCGCTTTACCTTCAGGGTGTGTCTGACATTGCCGGCATCGCTGAAAAGCTGATCGGTTCTCAGACTGACGATCTCGCCAACTCTTAAGCCGGTGTAGATGCCGACAGCGAAAATGGCTTTGTCTCTAGGTCTTTGCAGGACTTTGAAGATTGCAGATATTTCTCGGGGGGCTAAAATCCGGGCTTGTCCGGCCATGAAATTTACTTGACGACCTCTTTGTATATGCAGCTTTCGTCAAGTATAACAGGTTAAAAAAAGAAAGCGAAGCCGGAAACGGTCATATAACCGGATTCGCGGGTTGACAAAAACCTGCTTCTGTCAAATGTCAAGCTGCGTGACACACGAAGAAAGGGCGGGTACCACAGTACCCGCCCAAAAATCAAGAACTCCGTATCAGAGTATCAAGGGAAAGCCCAGTTCTCCATCGAGGTAGACAAGGCAGTCATCCCTTTCTGGATCGTTGCACTCTATACTAAGTACTGAATCTGACAACGAAAGTTCTTCCAGTTCCGCCTTAGGATTGCGATCGTGGTTGGATTTGTGAAGACGGTTCCATCGTCTGCGTTCGTGACCAAGAATAAGGTTGTCGGAACACAGACTCTTCATTACAATCCGATCGTTACATTCATGCGCAGTAAAGCCAATCTTGTTTTCAACTACGGTCTTAAGACCTCGAATGACATTGTCGACACCTTTACCGCCAAAAATATGTCCTGTAGTCATTCTGATTCCGAAGTCAAATGGTACCGTGCACTTGTCATAGTGTCGGATTGTCCACAGGCTGGAATTCGTATCTAACTCCGCCCATTCAGGCAAGTTTTTCGGCAGAGCTCTCTCGATGATTACCTGTGGCTCCTTGATACGTTGAATTAACTCGCTAAGAAATAGTTCTGACGAAGCGGAAACTAGCAATCCCGGAGCAGGTGAACAAGCCAATGTGCCTCGGTCATATATACATCGTCCGTAGGTCCAAGGCTGCTTCTCAAAGAAGTAGATTTCTACGCCACCAGTGCAAGTTTTATAGATACAGGCACTTCGAAGTTCTTCTAGGAAAACCTCGAAGGAGTCGAGTTTTTCTTCATGCGTTATCAAGACAGTCGCTGAGTCACAATTACTTTCTATGCCTCGGTGACCGAACATAGAAAAAACAGGTTCAGATTTTTGCAAGAGATGGTTAAGATCTGTTCTGCCTTCTTCTGCAATAGGAAGCGCAAAATACAGCCCTGCCACGGACTTTACTCCCCGAAGCCTACCTGTAATCACAGTTTCAGTATCTGCTGGAAACCAATCGAGAACAATTTGCCAGTCAGGCTGCGTTTCGAATGCAGCCCTCTCCGTTGAAGCAACGCGATTCATTTGTTTGTTCAACAAGGCAAATAACTCTTTTGACCGAGCAGTTTTTGCATCCTTGAGGTTATTCATAGCGACACAATAATCGCCGCAAATCAGACCAGCGAATCCAATGTTATCGATGTCGCTAATTCGAGTATTGGCTAGCCTCAGTGCGACTAGACGCTGATAGGCATCAATTAGTTCATTTAGTCTTGTCCGGCTCGGGCTAAGGCAATATGATCGAAAAAACGCAGCGCAAGCCGCTTTCTGTCTCTGCTCCGAGTTCGGAGTCTGTCGCAAATCTAAACTCATGATCCGACAGACACGTCCAACGGCTGTCCAAGCATTGGCATTCCCATTGTCGAGCGCCAAAGTTGAAAAAACATCTTTGGCTTCATTTAGCAGTGTCGTATTCTCGGGAGTTGAGTACAATCGCTCGCAAACTTCGATAAGTCGCTCGGTGGGCGAATCTCGTTGCGATTCGAAGCCTGCTTTCATTATCTCGTTCGAATGATTAGGTACTTCCGAATTACTGATTAGAAATTCAGCGCCTCCGCTGCAGGTTGCAACTTGACAGCGAATCACATTATTGACGTATGACGAGGTTAGTGCCTCCTTATATGGGGCACCACGAAGTATCGCAGATATAGAAGCCCTTACAGCAAAGGGATCTTCAACATCAGATTCGACAGTAAGGTTGTATGGATATCCGTCGGCATTGAGTTGAAACGTTAACACCGAAACAGACTCTAGTTCGGAGACGTTTGTCCAAGATTTAGATATCTTACTGGAGATGATGTCAGTGTTCATGTCTTCTCCTTTTGTCTTGGAGTCGATGGATGGAAATGGCTAGAGGAATTCCTTAGCTTTGCTTTATCAGAGCTTACACTCCTAGAAAGACGTTGAATGTATTGTCCCAACCTGGAGTTCTATCTGGAACCAACGGAGCGATGCCAGGATTTCCGGTCTGTTGCAGCAACGAGAACGTAAGAGAGTTGCAATTGTACCCTTCGCCCGGCTTACCGAAAACAGCATACGGTACCTTCCTGCTAGTTGGAAGCATGTACCACGAAGCAGCAGCATACGAGACGTCGAAAATCGCCAAGGCAGCGATTCCGATCGCAACTTCTTGGTATAAGAATGGTTCGGTCACTCTAGCAATAGAAGCCTCATATTCTGTTCTATAACCCGACTGAGGGCCATCTGGAAATTCTGCTTTCAGATTTCCATATTCACCATATCGGAAGCCCTCCGGATTACCGCGGATATAGTTGTATGTTTTGGATCCATCACTAAAGCTTGTAAATAGAACCAGCTCAGAGTGCATATACTGGTTGGCTTGGTTTCTTGGGTTTGGGACAACGTGGTAGACGATATCCAGCTCCCAATTGACTGGTACTTTACCTTCTATTCCTGGCGGCGTATAACCAGGAGGAACTCCAGGTCTATTCTCAGTCACACTTTCGTAGCCCAGCCAACTGTAACCGGCACCTCCGGAAGGACCCCATGGAGCAAGGATATTCTGCCAAGAATATGTAGAACTGCTTCCGGGTCTTCCGGTTCCTGCACGACCGCCGGTATCTGAGCTTAGCCTACTGCCATCAGCGGCTAGCCCCAGAGGATCGGTAAAGCTGTTCGGGTTGTTGTACCCGTACTGATACATGTTGAGCCCGTCACCATAGCCGATCGGATCAGGCTGCAAGAAGCGGCCGATTTCAGGCGAATAGTGACGGTTCTTGTAGAAGTAGAGCCCAGTCTCAGCATCATAGCGCTGACCGGTGAAACCGAAAGTAGTGCCGCTCATGCTTCCACTTTCGCCCCAGGGCGAGTAAGCGAATGTGTCTATCACGGCGCCAGTGTCGTCGGTCGTGGCAATGATCGAGCCAAGCCGGTCATGATGTAGGTACGTGACGTCATTGCTGCTATCAATCTCGAGCAGAACCTCATCCAACCCAGGACCGTGGACATAGCGCTTGACGAAGGTGTCGCTGCCATCATACTCGGCAATGATCCGGATACCGGCATGGATGTACCGAGTCTTCGTGCTGTTCACTTCCTTCTGAGTCTGCCGACCTGACGGGTCATAGAGATAACTCGCCGAAGTCGTGCCATCGTCAGCCGAAACCAGACGGTTCATCGTGTCGTAGCCAAAGTCCCAGACACCGTCATCGGTGAGACAGCCGTTATCGTCGTAGGTGAAGGAGTTCCCACCAACAGACGGATACTGGTTCATGCTGTTGGCAGTGCCATAGCTGACCGTTCCGCCAGATGCCGGATGCCACATGAAAGTCGCATCGTCGACCGCCTGGCTTGTCAGCTCATGGACCGAGTTGAAGCCATAGGTGAACTCAACGGATGACCCGTTGAAAGTCTGGATCAAAGAGCTCAGGTCGTTATCCCACTCCAAGCCATAATCAGTCTCGACACCGTTGTCGTAGGTCAGCTTCTTCCGCCGGGAGAGCTGGTCGTACTCGAACTCCAGAGCGCTCGAGGTGGCGCCATTGAGCTTGACGTCGGTCATCCGACCGAGCTCGTCATAGACACGCTCGACATAGTAGCTGTCCGGGTAGGTCAGCCTGGTGACGTTACCGCCCTCATCGAGCTGGTACTGGACCTGCTTGCCGTCCGGGTACTCTTCCTTGATCAGGCGACCCGCCGTGTCGTAGAAGTACTCGAACTCACCGGATGCCGGGTTACCAGAGACGACCGAGGTGATGACCTTCTTGAGCCGGCCAGCGAGGTCGTACTCATAGGAAACCGTCGGCATGTTGTCCGGCGCCTTCTCGATCATGCGACCGAGATCGTCATAGTCGAAATCGATGCTGTCGCCGGCACGGGTCGTATTGCTCGTCACGCGGCCATAGGCGTCGTAGATGATCTCCTCGAATGTCGAATCCGGGTAGATCTTCTTCTTGAGCCGGTCAAAGCCGTCGTACTGGTAATCGGTGACGTTGCTGTTGGCGTCCTCGACACTCTCGAGTCGGCCGTTGTCCGTGTAGGTATTGGTGACCTGGACGTTGCTCGCCGGATCGGTGACAGTCGAGATTCGGCCCGCATCGTCATAAGCACGGGTGACCACGCGGCTTGCGGCGTCCGTAGTCGTGTAGAGCTCGCGCCTGGTCGTGTAGGCAAAGCTCGTGGTGTTGCTTCCCGGATCGGTGACCGTCGCCAGCAGGTCGTCGATGAAGTAGGTAGCTTCAGACGTCTGCCAGGGGGTGGTCATGTCGCCGGTTTCGCGCTCGACCTTGATCCGGTTGCTGTTTTCGTCATAGGTGAACTTCGTGTCGTAGCCAAACGGGCTGGGAGCCGTCGCCACCGTCAGACGACGCAGATCGTCATAGGTGAAGGTCGACTCGTTGCCGCGCGGGTCGGTGGCGGACGTCACGTTGCCGACGCTGTCGTACTCGAACTCGGTGGTCAGGTTGAGCCTGCCGGTGCCATAGTCGACAACGACCGTCTCGAGTTTTTCGGTGGTCGTATCGTAAGTGAACTGGGTCACGATGCCAGTCGGATCGGTGCGGGTGAGCACCTGTCCCCGGCTGTTATAAGTGAAGTCCACTTCCGGCGTAACCGAGTTGATTACCGGATACTCGATCTTTGTCAGGTTCCCGTAGGTCCCGTCATAAGTGAACGTGGTCGTCTTGCTGCGGGCATCCGTAGCGGTCGCGACCTTGTTCCAGGTCGAGTTGTAGGTGAAGGTGTTGACGATATCAGACAGACCAGAGCCGGATTTCGCCTTTGCAGTCACTTTCGTGACGTTGTGCTTGGCGTCGTACTCGTACTCGGTCTTGTTACCCTCAGGCGCCGTGGTCCTGATGAGACGCTGAAGCCCGTCATACTCGCTGAGCCACTCGTTGCCCATCTTATCCACGACCTTCACGACATTGCCGTGCTCGTTGAAGAAGACGATCTTGCTCTTGCCGAGCGGATCGACCTCCTCCGCACGAGGTCCTGCCAGATACAGGTAGGTCGTGTTGTTGTAGGCGTCCTTCTGCTCCTTGACCCGGTTGAGCGTGTCATAGGTGTTGGTGACGATGGGGCTTGTCGGATTCGCCGGCTTGTAGATCATCGTCATCCGACCAGGCTGGTCATAATCGAAGGTCGTATCCTCGCCTTCGGCATCGGTCGCCGTATCGAGGTTGCCGTCCATGTCGTAGGAGAAGGACACGCTGCGCCCGTTGCCGTCGGACACGCTGGTGATCCGGTCGCTCGTGTAAGTCAGGGTCAGCGTCCGACCCATGCCATTCGAGATGCTCGTGAGCTTGCCCGAGGTATAGGTGTAGCTGACTGTCGGGCCATTCGGGAAATCGATAGAGCTGATTAACCCATCGGTGTTGAAGTTGTACTCGACACCCTGGGGAGTCGTCAGGGTGTAGGCACCCGAGGACTCGGTGAGGGTCGCGGCACTGCCGAACGGCGGCACGTATGATCCGTCAGGGAGCTTGACGAAAGTCTGCTCGCCTTCAGGCATGCCCACGGTGACAGTGTTGTCGTGGAGCGCGTCGGTGAGCCACTTGTTGGCGATGGCGACGATCACCCACTTATCAAGCGGCTTGGTCAGATCCCGATACATGTCGACGGTGACATACATCTGAGCGATGCCGGCAGCGCCCTGGATCGGGCTCTGGGTAGCCATGCCCAGAAGCGATCCATTGCTAGTCTTGGCGAAGAGCTCGTGGTTGTGACCCCAGCCCTTGCCGATCACACCACCCTTCAATCTGCGACCGGAGCTGTAGAACCGCTGGAAAGAGAGTCCATATGGGAACGAGCCGCTGCCGACCGTCAGATCCACATGGTCGTAGACATACTGGCCGGTGGTGAGAATGACCGGATCTCGGGAGATAGCGCTTGTCTTCCAGGCCTCTCCCGCACGGGCTGGGCCTGCTGGTAGCAAATTACCGCCTCGCATGCCAACGCCTGTCGGCTTGGTCGGGTCGACCCAGCAGAGATAAATCTCCGGACCCGTTGGGCAGCCACTCGAGACATACCGCTTGCGGAGCAGGTCTAGGCCAATTGAAGCGTCGCCACCGCCACCCTTGGTACCATTGATGATGCCGATGGCGCCGTAGTAGGGGCTGATGGCGTAGTAGCCATAGCCGTTCCAGCTATTCTTCGTGAGATCGCCATCTTCAGGAATGGCGACTCGCCAGCCGTAGTTAATCCACCAGTTCTCGATATCGGTCAGAGTACCGGAATCGTAGTTGATGAGATTCGGCTTGACGCCCGAGGTCCAGTTGGAGCTATCGGCATTGTAGATCTTGTCGCCATTCGAGTTGGCAATATCCAGAAGCGGAGTAGTGCTTACGCCGCCAACGCCGGTCTGATCGATGACACCTTCCTCGAAAGCGATGCCGTGCATGGCAAGGGACGTGTCGTTGGTGTCGACGTTGTCCCAGTCGTTATCCAGCGCCGAGCTCGCCCAGACGATACCGCCCAGGTCAGTCAGAGGGGTGTCGTAGTGACCGACAAGGCCGGTCTGGTGGTGCAGAACCGTCACACAGTTGGTCATGCGGTTGAAGACGTCGCATGCCCAGCTCTTCTGCGCATTCCAGGTATGCCAGATCATGCTGAGGGTCTCGCCAACCACATCTTCGTCAGTGTCGGCGCTTCCATCAGCCTTGTACTGCTCAAGGCGATCGCGATGGACCTCGATCATCTGAGACTTGGCATTACCCCATGCCTGCGCGATGAGATACGGATGCCCTTCCCACACGGTCTGCCAGTGTCCTTCATCAGCGAAGGTCGTCGGATATGGGTGCACGACTTCCAGCCAGACCGAGTTCCAGGAATCTGGCGTCTGGGCGGAGCTTGTGTCGATGAGCGTGCCATCGAGGCGAAGCTCAGCTTCGTGGCTGCCGTTGAAAGTCAGAGTCAGCCGCAGACCGTGGATGTCCTTCGAGTAGAACGTCTCATCGATGGTGTCGTAGTAGACATTCAGCGTCGCGCAGTAAGCTGCCGGAATATCAGTCGACCAGGTGGTCGGCGTGGTGCTCGGACGCAGATACGACAGCGACGTATTGCGCAGCGTGCCGGTGGTCGGGTCGATGGTCTTGCCGCCGAGAATATCGTCGGTGGTCGCATCCGGGTCGTTCGTCTTGATGTAATCGACCAGATTCGCGGTGAAATCATCAAGATCATCGCGGATGTTCGAGCGGTTGATGTCCTGGACGTAGTCGGTGGCAACCGTGGCGCCCGAGGTGGCATTGCTCAGGAAGGTCGCCCGGTCGTAGTCCATGGCGGTCTCGAGGTCGATGCCCGAAGTCGTGGAATACGACTTGCGCGCCGGGTCGAAGACATAGTCCGTGCTTGAGATCGTCACCTTGACGAAGCAGTGGTTGAAGCGGATCTTCCATTCGGAGCCGGTCCAGTACTCCTCGCAGGGGATACCACCGTCGGAGAGGTAGTTGACCTCGGCCCAGATGTTGACGTCGGTGCCGAACCAGGCCGCCGCTTCAGCTTCGGTGAGCTCCAGCTCGCCGAGCTGGTAGCTTGCCGTGTAGCCGGCTTCACGCAGAAGCTCGATCATGAGCTCCGACTGGTCGAAGGAGTTACCGTAGCCGTCGATCAGGCAGCCCAGGGCGCCCTTCTGGGAGCCATAGGTCGGCAGCCATTCGATGTGATCGTGGACGAATTGATAGATGAGATCAACGTCGTTCTTGAGAGCGCGCGCGAGCTCCACGATATTGGGAGCGCCGGCGACGGTGCCGGAGGCGAAGCCTGCTGCAGCTGCCAGAATTGCGCCCTGCTGCGGGGTGCGCGGTTTGCCGGGGCGATAGATATTGCCGGGCATCTTGCGCCCTTCGATGGTCGTCTTGGCCTGAGCCGGTCTGACCCGAGTCTGTTTCTTCACCGGCATGAGACCTGGAGTCTTCACGTGTGGCCGGTTCGGTTTCTTGTTTCGTGACATGTATTTGTCCTTTGTTTGGTTGATTTGAGGCGAGCCCGTCTAGCCGGTGAGAAACACCGGATGAGGCTTGCCGAATTCGCGGACGGAGCTGCTGTTAGCAGCCGCCGCCGCTGCAGGAGGTCACGACGGACGTGCGATTGCCCATGTCGTCATAGTTGTACGTAATCACCGTTCCGTTCGTGAACGTGATGGTTTTCAGACGACCCAGAGAGTCGTATGTGTATGTGGCACTGTCTGACATTTGTGTTGTCCTCTGTGTTTGAGTTGGGTTTGGGTTGATGGTCCGATACCAGCTGTTATGTTTCACCGCCC
>JAGQHH010000138.1 GCA_020431945.1 Cyanobacteria bacterium HKST-UBA02
AAATTACATACCAACTGGTCGGTATGTAATAAGACCAATATAAAGGACCGATGAAACGAAGCCGCGACAAAGAGGCTACCCGGGCAAAGCTGCTCGACGCAGCCAGAGATACGATCCGCACGAAAGGCTATACAGCCACGACAGTGGACGACATCTGCGCGGCTGCCGGGGTCTCCAAAGGCAGCTTCTTTCACCACTTCGACAACAAGGAGCACCTGGGCGTGGAAGCTGCCCGACAGTTTGGCGCTATGGCTGCCGGCATATTCGGCTCGGCGCCCTACCGGTCGCTTCCTGATCCCCGCGACCGCTTGCTGGGCTATGTCGACTTTCGCATCGCCATGCTCGAGGCGGAAATCCCTCAGTTCACCTGCCTGCTCGGCACCATGGTCCAGGAAGTTTATACCACCCATCCTGAGGTCCGGTCAGCCTGCGACGAGCAGATGTCCGAGCACGTAGCCGAGCTCGTGGCCGACGTCGAAGCAGCCAGAAAGCTTTACGCGCCGGCCGCCGACTGGACCGCAGAGAGTGTCGGCTACTTCATCCAGACAGTTTTGCAAGGAGCATTCATCTTCGCCAAAGCGAAAGACGATTCACGAATCGCGAGAGAAAGCCTGGCGCATCTGCGCCGCTATCTCGAGCTAATACTCGACTATCCAGTGCCTGAAAGAAAAGGAGCAAAGAAGTGACCGCAACCACAGAGTCCCAGCAACAAGGAGCCGAGCGCGATCTGGTCCTCACCCGCCTGATTGACGCACCACGCCAGGCTGTCTACCGGTGCTGGACCAAAGCCGACCGCGAAACCCACGAGAAGATGGGCTTCCACGAAGGATGGGGCATTTGCGCCGATCAGCTCGAATCCCTGGCGAAAACTCTCCGGTCATGACCGCTCTGGTTATAATTGATCTGCATCTCGAAAGGAGAACATGATGTTCAAGAAGATCGCGCTCATTTCAGTCGGCGTTATTGCCATCGCAGTAGCAGCGATACTCGGAATAGCTGCCACCAAACCCGATGTCTTCAAAGTAGAGCGCTCCGAGACGATGAGCGCCACGCCGGAGGAGATCTTTCCGAAGATCAACAACCTCCACAACTGGAAATCCTGGTCTCCATACGAAGAACTCGATCCGAAAATGAAAAGGACCTTTGGCGGTCCGGAAGCCGGACCGGGCTCCGCATACTCATGGGACGGCAATGACGACGTCGGGCAGGGGAGCATGGAGATAACCAAAATCGAAGAGCCCAACAAGATCTATATCGACCTTCACTTCTTCCGCCCCTTCAAAGGAGACAACAAAGTCGTCTTCTCTCTAGAGCCGGAAGAGGACGCCACAAAAGTGACCTGGTCCATGGAAGGCGAAAGCCCTTTCATGTGCAAGGTCATGCAAGTCTTCATGGATATGGACGAGATGTGCGGCAAGGACTTCACCAAGGGTCTTCGCAAGCTCAGAGATCAGGTCGAGGAAGAAGGCGCCGCCGAGCCGAGCGAAAGCACCGGCGAGAGCGGTGATATCGACTCCACCCTTCCAAAACCCAAGGGCTGACCGAGCAATCTTATCTGGATTGCAGGTTCACTATCAGAGCTCCGTTTCGGCACAATGTCCCGGATGTCCGCCGGTCACTTGAGCGCTACTTACTCGCTACTCGACCTGACATCCTGCCCTGAAGATCGACTCTGCCTGGGAAAGGCGAAATGGAGCAATGGGCTCGAAGTGCGCCTGGAAAAACCTGAGACTCTCAGGCTCGTATGTCATTCTCAATCCGTTTATGCCCTTCCTATTTTCGAAGCAAGCCTCCACCGACTCGGCTATGACATCCATATGAGCCTGAGTATATACCCTGCGCGGTATCGTGAGGCGAACCAGCTCGAGCTCAGGGTACAGATTCTCGCCGGTTTTCCTGTCACGTCCGGCTGAAACCGCTCCCCTTTCCATGGCTCTCACGCCGGAGTCGATATAGAGTGCTGCAGCCAGGGCCTGGGCCGGATACTCTTCCTGCGGTACATGCTCCAGAAAGCGCCTGGCATCCAGATAGACAGCGTGCCCACCAACAGGCTCGACGATTGGGATCCCGGCCTCGATAAGCATTTCTCCCAGGTAAGAAACCTGGCCGATTCGAGCCCTGAGGTGATCGTCTTGAACAGCCTCCTCTATTCCTCGAGCCATGGCCTCCATGTCCCTCCCGGCCATTCCACCATAAGTGTGCAGACCTTCATACACCACTACCAGCTCGCAAGCCCTTCGGTAGAGATCCGGATCCCGCAGGGCAAAGAATCCTCCGATGTTTACAAGGAGATCTTTTTTACCGGACATGGTGCAGCCATCGGTGAGATCGCACATAGACTTGAGGATCTCGGCACATGTCCTGTGCTCTTGCCCGGCCTCGCGCAATTTTATGAACCAGCAGTTCTCCAGCGCCCTGGTAGCGTCGAGGATAACGAGGATGCCGTGCTTCCTGCAGAGACGGCTGACCTCTTCCAGATTCGATAGGGAGAACGGCTGCCCGCCTGCCATATTGACACAGGCGCCAATAGACACGTATGGAATCCGGTCTGCTCCATGAGTCTTTATTAGCGACTCGAGCTTGCCCAAATCGGTGTTTCCCTTGAATGGATGATCTAGACTGGCATTATGAGCCTCGTCGATGATGATATCGTGGAAGGTGCCTCCGGCTAGTTCCTGATGAAGCCTGGTCGTAGTGAAATACATATTACCGGGAATGATGTCACCAGGCTTGATCAGCAGCTTGGATACTATATTCTCGGCGCCCCGCCCCTGATGAGTAGGCACTGTCAGGGGGTAGCCATAATATCGCTGAACGGTTTCCTGCAGCTTGAAAAAATTCCTGGATCCGGCATAGGCCTCGTCGCCAAGCATCATGCCCGCCCACTGATAATCGCTCATTGCCGATGTGCCGCTGTCAGTCAGGAGATCGATATAGACATCTTCCGAGCGAAG
Organism: Cyanobacteria bacterium HKST-UBA02; assembly: GCA_020431945.1. The sequence goes on from JAGQHH010000138.1 coordinate 2,955, forward strand.
CAAGAAGGTATTGTAATTTGCCTCCTCTATCGCCCTCATTCGCTGGTCCTGGGTCGTCATGGCGAGAAGCTCGACCATCTTGATCTTGAATGGCTCCGCCCATGACCTGCGGTCTCTCCTGTTCACTTCTCGGATCCTCCCGTGATGGACGCCAGGCGTCTCTGTATTCTGCAAGCTTCTCTCTCCCGCCCTTCCTGCAGCAGCAGAAAGGAATATGTCGCCAGCCTGCTTGCAAGGCTCGGATTCGGCGAGCCCAGGGCCTCTTCCCTCTGGAAAAATGCCTCTTTGCAGAGTGCTTCGGCTTCATCGAAGCGCCGCTGATTACAATAGACGTCGGCCAGCTGACTGAAGAACGCAGCGGCATCATTATGAGATTCGGTCTCGTCTCCGACCTGGCGTGCGCTCTGGCAGATCGGTCGGGCTTCGTCATACCTCCCCTGCGCACACATAGCAAGAGCGAGCATGTTGAGCCTGGACTCACCGGGACCGGTGGCATCCGCGAGGGCAATAGCCCTGGAGGTGACCACTTCTGACTCCTCGAATCTTCCCATCAGATAATAGATAGCAGCAAGGCACGAGTAGCCTGTCAGAACGAAGCTTTCTCGATCAGGGAGACGCTCCAGAGTCTCGATCGCTTTCTCATAACTCCTGGCGGCCTCAGCGAAATCCTTGAGCACCATTGCGATGCCCGCAAGAGAAAGTCTGGACATCGCAATATCTTCGATGGGGCGCACTCCCTCCTGCTCGGCTATATCGAGAGCCTTACGCCTGAGCCCGAGTGCTCGAGCGAAATCACCGGTCTCGCAGAGAAAGTCTGCTCTAATCTCCAGAATATGAAAGTAGTCGGAAAGATCGTTACTGCCTTCCCTGCTCTCAATCAGGTGTTGAGCACGCTCGTAATGCTGGCCGGCCTCTTCATATCTTTGCTGATCCCTGAGCAGCTCGCCCAGACAGAGGGAGGCGTATGCCAGCACATCACTTCGCCTCTCAACCGATTGCTCGAGATCCGAGATCGCTTCTTTCAGGCGATCCTCCCTTTCTCGTACCGGTGTTTGAGCAGTCTCGAAAGAGTCAAAAAAGACCTTCCAGTACTCCCTTGGATCCTCAGTCTTGTTCATTGTCAACCACCCTGTGCTCGATAGACACCATAGTCTATTGAATGATTGCCGATTCGCCATCACTCCAAGTATGGAGGGGCGAATGTAACCACGCAAACCAGCCACCAGCACAACCCGGAGAGGATCCCTCCTGGTGAATCAAAAACTGGCAGACCTCGATTCAGGCACCTGATCTTTCGGGCACACGTCCGACCAGTCGGACAGACCGGTGGCTTCTCGGCAGCGGTCGCTCTGTGAGAGGACTGAATCTGCATGTGAAGTGCCTCAATCTGGGGCTCTGTGAAACAATCCTGTAGCCCCCGATGCTCTTGCGTTTGCGGTATACATTCTCGATAGCCTCGATTATGTAATCATAATGGCTCTGGGAATAGACCCTCCTGGGAAGCGCCAGGCGGACCAGGTCATACCGGTGTGGTATCTCGAGATTCGTTTTTCTATCTGTCTTTCCGAACATTACCGTCCCTATCTCGCAAGATCTTATCCCGGCCTCCAGGTAGAGTTCGCAGGCAAGGGACTGACCGGGGAGTTGCTCGGGGGGAATCTCGTCGAGAAAAGCCCTGGCGTCGAGATAGATTGCATGCAGACCGGCAGGCTGGATGAAAGGAATTCCACCCTCAATCAGTTTGCTGGCAAGATATGCCGATGACTTCTCGCGATAGAGAAGATAGTGCTCATCCAGGGCTTCTTCGAGACCGACTGCTATGCATTCGAGATCTCTTCCGGTCAGGCCACCATAGGTCGTAAAACCTTCAGAAAGGATGAGATCCTCCTTCAATCTCTCTGCCAGGCTCTTGTCGTTGAGAGCTATAAAGCCCCCCGTATTCGATAGCCCGTCTTTTTTCGCCGACATGAGGCAGCCATCGGCCAGGGCGAAGATTGATCGGGCAATTTCGGATACGGGTCGATCTCTGTGCTCGCTTGATCTTCGACGAATCAGCCAGGCATTCTCGGCATATCTGGCAGCATCGATATATAGCGGAATACCGGCTTCTTCGAGGAGCCTGCTGTAAGCATCTATATTCTCGAGGGAGACCGGGTGCCCGCCTGCCGAATTGTTCGTCAGGGTGACCATCGCAAACGGAATACTCTTGGTGCCGATTCTCTGGATTAGAGATCTTACGGCATCGATGTCGATGTTGCCGCCGAATCCTGCTTTCGCGTCCCTGGAGTCAATTCCGACCGGGAGATCTACGGCGACTCCACCGCGACTCTCGATATTGGCTCTGGTAGTGTCGAAATGAGTATTGCTCGGTATAAAGTGGCCCGGCTTCACGAGGGCCCCGAACAATATCTTCTCTGCGGCTCTGCCTTGATGAACGGGTATGACTTGCTTGAATCCGAATATGGATTGAACCGCCGACTCGAAACGAAAGTAACTCGAGCAGCCGGCATAGGACTCGTCACCACGCATAAGCTCCGCCCACTGATTCGACGACATTGCCGAGGTGCCACTGTCCGTGAGGAGATCGATGGTGACATCCACCGCCTTCAAAGCGAACAGGTTGTACCCTGCCTCCTCCAGAAGACCCCGCCGCTTGCTTCTTGTGGTGAAGTGGATCGGCTCGACCACTTTCGTTCTGAAAGGCTCGATAACTGTCTTCATTCTGTTCCTCCTGTTTCAAGTAAGCCGGCCGACCAGAGGTCCCACCCCATTTCCGCTCGACTTCTGATACTGCCGGGTCTGCAATCTCGTCCTGTAAGCCTTTCGTCTGCGGGGCGGCTGTGGCATGTATCCCCGCAGGAGCCTTGATTCTTCGAGTCCAGCCAGGGCGACTACCAGCTCGCTCGCCATCCTATCCATCAGACTTATGGCCCCGAATTCTCTCTTGTATTCGGACTCCAGATAATCGAGCAGCTCGATGGTCTTTTCGTTCTGCGCGAACCGCCTGGCCGCTTTGAAAACCGGTCTGAATGCCAGACAGCGTCTTTTCAGGCGCTCAGTCAATCCTCTTATCCGGGGATCAGCGTGATTCCGGATTGTCCGATAGCCTCTCAGTGATGTGTCGGCCAGCCTGAGTAGTGACGGACCCTGCCTCTGATAATCCAGCTCGAAAGCGGCCTTGAGAATGGCCGGAGCCTCAGCCGCGTCGAAGTTGTCGTGCCTGAACCAGAGCAGGTCCTGACCGTGCCACTCCATGAAAGGAAGCTCGTGTAGAATCCTTCCCTCATCCTCCAGCTTCTCGTAAAGGGCTGTTCCTGGAAGAGGTCCGAGATTCATGAACTGAAGGAAATCGGTGTTCAGGTCGATGGCAAAATCGATGTCCTCCTGGATGGTCTCCCGGTCATGATGATCCAGGAAGAGAATTGCCGAGCCGAGGACCTGAATGCCATAGCTTCGAAGCTCCGAAATCATCGCCTTGAGATTCACGCCCTTCGTTTTCGCGAAAACGTGCCTCTTCGACTCTACTCCAATCCAGACGAAGTCGATGCCGAGCTTGACCATGAACTCCACCCCGACAGCGTCAATAGTCTCAGCAGAAGAGAAGACGCCCAGATAATAGTACTTACCCGCTCTCTCCATCTCCTCAAGCAGCTCCTCTGCTCTCTGCCTGCTCTTGAGAAAATTCTCATCGAGCACGAAGAACTGATCTATCCGCAGCTCTCTCTCGATGCTTCTGAGCGTCTCGAAAACCTCCTTCCCAGTGCTCATATAGCCGATATAGCGCTTCTGGAAATGATGGGAAGTCGCGCAGAACGAGCAGGCGTTGACACATCCGAGCCCGGGTATCAGGACTGCAGCATCATCAGGCTGTGGGACCCCGATTATCTTGCGATTTACAGTAGAGCGAATCATCGGATGCTTGAATGGTCGATCGACCGATTCGCCCAGAAGACGTCGGAACCAGTCCACTCCTTCCCCTGTACTAACATAATCCACATCGACAAGCTCTTCGACATCTTTTATGTTTACGCAATGACCTCCAAGAATAATCTTTGACTGGGGCGACAAGCCGCGGATGATCTCGCACATTCGTCTTACTTTCCCGAGGTTCGCCA
>JAGQHH010000139.1 GCA_020431945.1 Cyanobacteria bacterium HKST-UBA02
GCCTCTTAATGCTCTTAGAGAATAGCAGAGAAAACTACTTGTTTGGCTCCGGCATTGAAGCTGTCAAGAAAGAGCAACATGACTCCTCTGCTATCCTGGTCTCCATGCTCGAATCCATGTCGAAAATTTTCCGAGTTATCGCCTGGACCGCTTCTGTGTTATCCGCCATGGCAATACTGGCGAGCCCGATGGCCTGCGCCCGGGAAAATGTATACGGATTGCCGGGAGAGGGCGCGGATACGATAATCAGGATCGATTCCCGGCGGGTCATCAGAGAAATTCCACCAGGAGTCGTCGGATGGGGAGCGATGTGGAAGAAATCCACTCTCTGGCCGGAACCTCCCGGGGAATTCACAGACAGGACACACCGGGACTATATCGAACGACTCGCCTCGGCGAATCTTTCTCTCATTTCCGCCTCGGACACCCGAAATATAAGCTGGCCCTGGGGAGTGTCCTTTTCCACCTGGGGAGTAAATTGGGAAAACAGCACCGGTCCCTGGTCCCAACGAAAGGTCGACTGCTCTTGCTTTCTCCGCCACAGCAGCGGCTGGTGCGAGAAGACCATAGTCTCCGTTTCTGATCTCCTCTATCTCGCTGATAAGTGGGGACTGGAAGCCGTAACCGTGTCGGTCCCCCTCATCGTTATCGATGGCAACCGTATTCGCTGGGGTCCCAATCTGCTTACTCATGAATTCAATGCCCCAACTATCGAAAAAATTAGCGATCATGCAGTCGGCCTCATCGAGTATATGAAACGACAGCAGGGCTGGCAGAGCGTCAAGAGAGTCTTCCTGAGCGCCGGTTGCGAGTGGCGACACTACAAGCTCAGGAATCCCTCCTCGGCTGTTCTCTCCTACGCAAGGCTCGTGAAGAGAATCCGCGAAAAGATAAAGGACGGGAAAGTGATCGTCGTTGCCTGCGCATCGGACTCGACCGATATTCCGGGCGCAAAGAGGCTGCAGGCCGTCAGCTGGAACAAGCCTCTATACGACGAGTTGCACAATATCGACGGCATCGCGCTGGACCTGCACAGATACAGGGGAATGATGGGACTGACGGGATCGTCAGGAGACAAGACGCCGATGAGCCCGGAAAATGTAAGATCTCTGATGAAGACCGGAGCTTCGCAGCGCGACATGCTTGCCGTCCAGCCAGGGCAGTGGGGAGAGAACGGACCAACAATGGCGAGCGTCCTTCTCGAGATCGCCATACACGGAAACGATGCCGACCACTCCAGACACACCATAGCTCCTCGCCCCTGGGCTGCCGCCATGGCACACGCCGATCTGGTGCGAGAGGCCCTGGCGAGCCCGGCCCTGACAGTGCTCGGGTGGACATGGTTCCCCGAAGACCTGCCGGTCGAATGGTCCCACGGAGCGATTAAGGACGGGAAGCTGGAAAGTCATGCGGTAGCGCAGGCATTTCTGAGCCGCTTTCACCGGGGCCAGCTCGTCTACTCTACCGCTCCCGATGGCGATATAAGAGGGAACTCGACTCTTCAGGCAGACGGCAGTCTCAGATTTTACGGGGGTAACTTCAGCCTCGCAAGGCACCATGTTGGCTTCGTCATCGATGGTCAGAGCGTCAGAGGCGGCAGGATCGAGCTTTTATCGGAGCATGGCAGAAGCGCTTTTGTCTGGGATGGCCTGACACCGATCACCATCGAGCCAGCCACTCTGTTCCGCATCGAATTCATGAGCAATCGACCCACGGCATCGCGACACCAAATATAGTATCGAATGAATCTCGCGTTGCAGGACTAACCCTTGAGAAGCGAAGACTCTGGTAATAACCGGTTTAATCCGAAAGACGGAGATGTTTTTCCCGAAATCGTTGTACGATCAAGCCTTCGACTCCTAGAAAGGAAGCCAAGCTATGAGCCAGCAAACCGCCCTCAAAACAAGTGCCCCGCAATACCCCGTCGCCAACAAGAAATTGCTCGAATGGGTGGCGGAAGTCCAGCAAATGTGCCAGCCGGACAGCGTCTACTGGTGCGATGGGTCCGAGGAAGAATATGACAGGCTCTGCGCCGAGATGGTGGAGAGCGGCACCCTTATCAAGCTGAATCCGGACCTGCGCCCCCGCAGTTACCTGGCGAGGTCTAACCCTGCTGATGTCGCCCGGGTCGAGGAGCGGACTTTCATCTGCTGCGACAACAAAGAAGACGCCGGTCCCAATAACAACTGGATGAACCCCATCCAGGCCAAGATTCTGCTTCGGGACCTTTTCAAGAACAGCATGAAGGGTCGGACGATGTATGTCGTGCCCTTCAGCATGGGTCCCCTGGGCTCGCATATCTCCAGCATCGGCGTCGAGATCACCGACTCCCCCTATGTGGCAGTCAATATGAAGATCATGACCCGGATGGGCAAGGCGGTAGTCGATGTCCTGGGCGAAGACGGCGAGTTCATCCCCTGCCTGCATTCGGTGGGACACCCCCTGGCCGAGGGAGAGAAGGACGATCCCTGGCCCTGTCACCCGTTCGAGAAATATATCTGTCATTTCCCCGAGCACCGCGAGATCTGGTCCTATGGCTCCGGCTACGGCGGCAACGCTCTGCTCGGCAAGAAATGCTTCGCCCTGCGCATCGCCTCGCAAATGGCCAGGGACGAAGGCTGGCTGGCGGAGCACATGCTCATCCTGGGAATTGAATCGCCGGAAGGTGAGAAGCATTACCTGGCAGCAGCATTCCCCAGCGCCTGCGGCAAGACCAATCTGGCCATGCTCATCCCCCCGGAGAGCTTCAAAGGCTGGAAAGTGACCACGGTCGGGGACGATATCGCCTGGATCAAGCCCGACAAAGACGGGCGGTTCTACGCTATCAACCCGGAAGCAGGCTATTTCGGCGTGGCGCCCGGGACCTCCGACAAGACCAACCCCAATGCCATGCGCACTCTCAAGGAGAATTGCATTTTCACCAATGTCGGTCTGACCGAAGAAGGCGACGTCTGGTGGGAAGGCATGACCGACGAGCCCCCGGCCGAGCTCACCGACTGGCGCGGGCGCAAATGGCAGCCGGGGATGGACCGCCGCGCCGCCCACGCCAATGCCCGCTTCACCGTGCCGGCCAGCCAGTGCCCGTCTCTCGATCCGGCATGGGACGACCCGGAAGGCGTGCCGATCAGCGGCTTCATATTCGGTGGCAGGCGCGCATCGGTGATTCCCCTGGCTTTCGAGGCTTTCAACTGGAACTTCGGAGTCTATATGGCAGCCACCATGGGCTCCGAGACCACAGCCGCAGCCGCCGGAGCCATCGGTGATGTCCGGCGCGATCCCATGGCGATGAAGCCCTTCTGCGGCTATCACATGGGCGACTATTTCAATCACTGGCTGCAAATGGGCCACGTGGTCGAGAATCCGCCCCAGATCTTCTGCGTGAACTGGTTCCGCACCAATGAGAAAGGCGAATTCATGTGGCCGGGCTTCGGCGAGAACATGCGCATCCTCAAGTGGATATTCCAGCGCGTCCAGGGCAAGTGCCCCGCGCGCCAGTCTTCCCTGGGATGGATGCCTCGCTACGAGGACATCGACTGGTCCGGTCTCGAGGGCTTCGACAAAGAGCAATTCGAGGCTCTGATGAGCATCGACAACGAGCTCTGGAAACAGGAGCTGGATACGCACTCCGAGCTCTTCGACGACCTCACCAGGAGACTCCCGAAAGAGTTCGTGCTCAAACGTGAGCTGCTTCAACTGAGCTTCATGCGCTAAATCTGAAGAAAAGTCGAAAGGAAAGCGCCCGGAGGGATCTCCGGGCGCTCTGCCGTTGTCTGCGAGCCGTCGCTGACGATCGGGAATCGTGCAAGCGAATTGCTTGGGTGGTGTGCACTGTCCTTGGGGGAACCGGCCCGCAAATATAAGGCGGATGGCTCGTCCCGCCCGAAGGAAGGCGAAACGAGGTCTTGGTTCCAGTCTAGGATCGGGTGAGGACCGAGACAATCCCCAGGATGGGTATATTTTGCCTGGGTGATTTTCAAAACGTATGACACAGACAGACCATCGCCGCCAGCTCGTCAGGCTCCTCCAGCTCGCCTATTCGGGCGAGAAGGCTGCGGCATTCGCCTATTCCGGGCACTGGCGCTCGGTAAGGGACCAGGGACAGAGAGATCGAATCAGAAAAATCGAGGAAGAGGAGTGGGAGCACCGGGCCACTGTCGGGAGAATTCTCGAGACAATGGGCGAAAAGCCGGCCCTCTGGCGGGAGATACTGATGGGTCTGGTGGGACGCTCGGCGTCTTTTGGCTGTTTCGTCTCGGGCTGGTTCCTGCCCATGTATTTCGCCGGCAAGCTCGAGCATGCCAATGTCAACGAATACGATACCGCCGCCATGCACGCAGGTCACCTGGGTCTCGACGAGTTTCTCCCGGAGCTCCGGGCCATGACCCGCACCGAGCAAGAGCATGAGATCTTCTTCTCCGAAATGGTGGCCGGACACCGCTTCCTCCCGGTGGTGCGCGCTATAGCGGGCTGGGACCCCGAGCCCGTCCTGCTGGCTGCCGGAAAGACCGGTCCAGGTTTATAGAAACAACATCGAAAGACCGGCAAGCAAGAAGATACCGCCGAGAAAGACCTGCCTCTGCCTGCTCAGACAGAAAAGGAAGTATGTCAGGCTGAAGTAATAGACGACCAGCCCCTGAATCGCCACAGGCTCGACTTCGATAGTTGCCCATTCGAGACCGGCAAGATAGCGAGCCAGAGCGATCATATAGCGAAGCAGAAAAGAGGCCAGCCAGTCGAGCCCTGAGGCCAGAATTGAGAAGAGTCCTGAAAAGAGTCCCGAGAGGAGCACCACCTGTGATAGCGAGCCATCGGCAAATCGCTCGACCTGGGCCCCGACGAGAAGCAATGTCGAGGAAACAAAGCCTGCCACGGTCAGGGGTGCCACCACGGGCTCGATAAGCAGATTGGCAGGCAGGAAGAGGAGCCCTAGACGCTCGAAATAAAAGAGCTGAAGCGGAAGCACGCCTGACTGAGCGAGAACGATGACTGCGGTGCTATCGATGAGCCAGCGCCGCAGCCTGGCATAAATGGAAAAAGACTCCGATGAATCAGCTTCCGACTTGTCTCTATCGCCACCTGTAGCCAGCCTGTCCACGGCGCCTATGCCGCCCACAATGACGGCAGTGGCGGCATAAGAAAGCTGCATCCCGACATCCACGATGGAAAGGGGATCAAGGGAAAGCGCCACCATGAGCGTAGCGGCAAGGGCCGCCCCGCTGTGGAGACGGCGAAAAGACAACCTCGCCAGGATCAGGAAGGACACCATAATCGCCGCCCGCACCACTGATGCAGACGCACCGGCAAGCCCCACGAAGCTGGCTGTGGCTGCCAGGGCGGTCACCGAGATGAGAAGCCTGTTTCGAGTGATCAGAGAGACCGAAAAGTAGACTGCGCCTACAAGAATCGATAGATTGAATCCTGATGCAGCCAGAAGATGAGAGAGCCCGGTGACCCTGAAGGTTTCTCTGATCTCCGGGGAGAGCCTCACCGTGCGGTCTCCAAGAACAATGGAAGAAAGAAGGTCTCCGAGATCGCCATCGAGATTGGCCCGGTGCCCGGCGACAATCGCCTGACGGGAGGCAGTAAAGGGATCCGCCGGCAAGCCGGGGCTTGCCGGCAACTCGAGGATCTCGAGACGGCGACAGTAGATCTTCGTATAGACGCCCATCTCATAGAGCCGCAACTCCCAGTCCCGACTCCGACCGCCTCCCGGGGGCGAGCGCTCCCGGTGACGAGTCCTCTTAAGAAGAGCTCGAGCCGGCCCCCTTATCCTGAGCACGGTCCCTTGAAGAGGCGGTGGATCCTCACTCAGGGAACGAGGAAGATAGACGAGGATCGAGCCGGAGGGCCCGTCGCACTCGGTCTCAGGATGGACATAGAGCCTGCCACGAGCATCGACTCTCTCCACCCTGCATACGAGGGTGAGCGATCCTGATGAAATAGAAAGATCATCACCGCCGGGCTGGGGATAGCGACAGAGTGTGGAAGCGAAAAAGCCAGGTGCCACTACCAGCGCTACCAGGCACCAGCGTGGTCTCCGGCCCAGACAAAGAATGAATGAAGCAATCAGGACAGAGCCGCAAATCAGGAGCCAGGCCTCAGCCGAGACGTTCAAATTTTGACCTGCGCCTGCGCCCTCCATCAGGACAGCGCGTCCGCAGAGAACCCCTGCGAAGCATCCGGCGGCAGCGCAGAAGCCTGCGATAACCGTGACTAGAGGCAGCGTCAATCTGAGCATGCTTCTGTATACGTCTTCGACAGCGCTTCAGTTCAAGCAATCGCAAAAGTCGCTATTGCGAAATCCGGTACGATCCGTCAAGTCTCTAAATCAAGTCTCGATTCGATAGCCAACGCCCCGGATGGTTCTGATCAGGGGTTTGTCGCCCTCTTTCTCGAGCTTGCGACGCAGCCTCAAAATAGTCTGGCGGAGAGCATCGATGGTGGCATTGTCGTCGGTAGCCCAGAGTCGCGAAAGAAGCGTCTCGGGCGAGAAGACTTGATTGGGGTTTCTCATCAAGAGCTCGAGAATGGCATATTCTTTGGGGAAAAGCTCCACTTCTATGCCGCCCTTGCGCACCGAATGACTGTCCGGAT
>JAGQHH010000140.1 GCA_020431945.1 Cyanobacteria bacterium HKST-UBA02
CGGGCTCGGCGATGTCGAGGTCGCGGCTGTGAAGGACGATATTGTCAGTGGCTTTCGAGACCGTCAGAAAGATGGTCTCCTCGCCGGAGAACTGCTTGTTTTCAAGATCCGGCTCGATGAATAACTTGTAAGAGCTTGGCTTGATAGATTCGCTCAGGCGCGGGTAGGAGTCTTTGCCCTTCTCTTTTCCTGTTGCCTGGTTGGCCATGAAGATCACAAGAATCAGGGCAAGCAATATGGCAGGCGATCTCGTAAGCATAAGCCCTCGCGTTGAGTGAAAGGCACATAGTACTCCATATTATTGAATGCGTGTATGCTATTCAGATTCTTGCAAGGAGCCTCGAATATGTATTTCAAGCAGTTTTATCTGGGTTGTCTGGCCCATGCCTCTTACCTGGTCGGATCCGGAGGCGAGGCGGCAGTGGTGGACCCCCAGAGGGACGTCGATCAATATGTAGAAGAAGCCACCGCTAACGGTCTGAAAATCAAGTACATCATCGAGACCCACCTGCATGCCGATTTCGTCAGCGGTCACCGCGAGCTGGCCGCCCGCACCGGTGGGACCATCGTATTCAGCCACAAAGCCGGAGCCCGGTTCGAGCATCTCGAAGTGAAAGACGGCGATGTCCTGAAGATAGGCGACCTTTCTCTATCGATTCTCGAGACCCCGGGACACACTCCGGAGAGTATCTGTATCGTCCTGAGCGGATCTCAAAACGGCGATCCCGAGCTCATTTTCACCGGCGATACCCTCTTTGTCGGTGACGTGGGCAGGCCGGATCTGATTGGCAGCCAGGGGATCACTGCCGGCGAGATGGCTTCCATGCTCTATGACAGCCTCTACGAGAAGATCCTGAAATTGCCCGATGAAGTGAAAGTCTATCCGGCCCACGGAGCCGGCTCCCTGTGCGGCAAGAACCTCGGCAAGGAGCGCTTCTCCACCATCGGCGAGCAGAAGAAATTCAACTATGCCCTCAAGTCGAAGGACAGAGAAGATTTTATCGATCTGGTCTGCCAGGACCAGCCCGAGGTCCCTCAGTACTTCCCCCGGGCCGTGGCCAAGAACCGCGAAGGCGCCGATCATCTCGAGAGCATAGCCAGTCCGAAAGCCCTCTCACCGGCAGAAGTGAACAAGCTCATGCAAGCCGGCAAAACAATCCTGGATGTCCGTTCGTCCACTCTCTTCGGAGCCGGTCACCTGCACGGCTCGCTCAATATCGGTCTGGGCGGTCAGTTCGCTTCCTGGGCCGGCACTCTGGTCGCTCACGATGAAGAAGTGGTTCTCGTTGCCGAAGATCGCGAAGCCGTAGAGGAAGCCGTGGTGAGGCTGGCCAGGGCAGGCCATGAAGCTGTGGCAGGCTATCTCGACGGTGGCATTTTCTCCTGGAGCAAAGAGGGTCTGCCGCTTCATTCGATCGAGCAGATAACAGTCCAGGACCTCAAAGAGATCCTGGAGAATGGCGGCGACTTCCAGGTCCTGGATGTCCGACGCCCGCAGGAATACAGCGCCGGTCATGTGCCGGGAGCCAGCAATATCCCGCTCGCCAGCCTGGCAGAGCGGGAAGGCGAGGTCGACCGGAAGAGACTCACCTATGTTATATGCGCAGGCGGATACCGCAGCAGCGCTGCCACTTCGATTCTGGCAAGAGCCGGTGAAAGCGAGATCGTTAATATCGTCGGCGGTACCGGAGCCTGGAAGAACTCAGGCTTCGATCTGGAAGTGGAAGCCGGTCACACTTGCGCGTCGAGCAAGATCTAGACCCAGGTCCACTGCATCCGGGAAGGAACGTTTATGCTCATCTCTTCCAGGGCTCCGTCCAGATTGGTCTTGTTGTTGACACAATAGGAAAGCAGGGCAATCATGGTGGGTCGGTCTATATAACCGAATCGGAATAGAGTCTGCACTCTCAGAGCATCGTAGAGGGTGGTCTCTTTGATGATCTTGCTCTTGAGCAGCACCGAGCCGATTTTCACAGCGCTTTCGCTGGCCATGGAGAAAGCTTTCTCCATCTGCTCTCTGGAGCAGGCACCGCCTTCTACAAGAAGGTCACCCAGCCTGTCGTTGGTATCAGGCTTGTAGAGAAGCTGGAACTCGGCGATGGTGGCATAGACGTCCTTGTCCAGACGACAGACGTCGCTGAGAGCCTGGGCGGCCTGGTAAGGACGCAGGGTTCCGCGGCCGATTGACGCCAGCAAGGTCCTGGCGGAATCGAGCTGATCGTTGGTAATCATGCCGCGCTCGAGAAGAATCTGACCGAAGTCTTTCCTCTTGAACAGCTCGATCTCCATGCACTCGGCCAGATCGCTGGGGGAGATTATGCCTGCCATATGGAAAAGCTCTTCGATACGAATGTCTTTGCTGTCGGGATGGATGAAAAACCCGAGCTCGAAGAGAGCCTGCTCGAAAGTGATGTCCCGACCGTTGGCATAACGCATGCCCTGCACCGCCTTGTCCGGATCGAGCCCGGAATCCCGCACCATATGAATGGCATTGAGGGCAGCAAGCATGGATTTGACAGTCACCACCTC
>JAGQHH010000141.1 GCA_020431945.1 Cyanobacteria bacterium HKST-UBA02
CGAAGACTACTAAATATCGCCCTCAAAGAAGCAAGAGCAATGCTTGCCTGCGAAATCGAGCCCGAGCATATTCTCATTGCCATGCTCCGAGAGCGAGACGGTCTTGCTTACAATTGCTTTGCAGGACTGGATCTTGACACCGAATTCATCGAAAAAGAGCTCGACGAGCGAATGCGCGCCCGATCTGCCACCTAGCATGCAAATCGCTCAAGAAACAGAAAGCTCTCGCTCTTCGACCCGCAGCTTGCGATCGAGTATGAAGGTTCCGAAGGGATAGACCGCGGATATGAAGACCTCGAAGATCTTCTTTCCTCCCCACTTATGCTCGGCCAGGGCACGCACCATGGCGATTACATAAGTGATGAAGAGAAAGCCATGGATGCTCCCCGCTACGGTCACAGCCATAGGATAGCCAGCCGCGTATTTGAGAGGCATGGCGATAAAGAGCAATACGATGAAGGATATTCCTTCTGCGATTCCGACTATTCGCAATTGACGAATGGTGTTCATGACTCCTCCGGACTCCTGTCTAAATCAATTTCATATCCTTGAGAATCGCCACTGTAATCTCCCGGGCTCGCGGTCCCCAGGCACCGTCTGCGGCCCGGATATTGGTGGCGAATGCATAGCTCTTGCCGGGCTGGATCACATAGCCGACATACCAGCCCATGACTTTCTTGCCCTGGCGCATAGCCGAGCCGGTCTTGCCGTAGAGCGTCCCCCGGGCGGTCTCCTCCTGACGGAGAATACCTCTGACTATTCCGGTGGTGCGTTTCGAGAATGGCAGCTCGTCGGTGATCAGACGTTTGATCAGGCTGACCTGCTCGAAAGGCGAGATCTTCAATGAGCTGTCGAGCCAGAATGTCCTGACACCACCGCTGAGATCTTGATTGCCGTACTCGGCTTTCTCGATATAGTTGCGCATGCGTTTGCGCCCGACTCTGGTGGCCACCCTCTGAAAATACCAGACGCAGGAATTGGTCACCGCCGACTGCAAGGTCTGATCGCGGTTCCAGCTCTCGATACTGTATCTGGTGCCATCCCAGTCGAAGGTGGTGTTCTCGTTTTTCAATACACCGGTTTCGAGACCCACCATCGAATTGAAGATCTTGAAGGTCGAGCAGGGCGAATAGCGCGTCCGGCAGGCCTCGGGATGTAAAACCAGACGCGCCCCGGTATCGATGTCCTCGATGACGAAAGCAGCCTCGAGACCTTGAAAATGCGAGGCCGGTTTATAGTCTTCCAGGCGGGTGGTCCCCTCCGCATAAGCGGGAAGACCGAGGCAGATAGCCAGGGAGAGTATGAGAACCAGTTTGATCATCGTCCCAGTATAGTCACTCGACAACCGATTGGGACTTGCGCTTGCTCAGAGCCACTCTTTTGTCGAGGGCTTCGGCATCCGCCAGGCGGCGGGTCAAGCGCAGGAGATCGGCATAATTCTCCAGACAGGTGATCACATTGTCATGCTCGGGACCGAGGGCATCTTCCCAGATCTCGATGGCCCGCTTGTAGAGGGACTCGGCTCTTTCCAGGTGGCCGTTCATATGATAGAGACCGGCAAGGCTGGCCAGGCTCTCAGCGACTTTCGGGTGATCCGGTCGGAAGGCTGCTTCTCTTATAGCCAGGGCACGGCGGTAAAGAGGCTCGGCTTTGTCGTACTGCTCGCTCTCATCGAAAAGGGTTGCCAGATCGATAAGGGCGCCAGCCACCTGGGGATTCTCTCTGCCGTAGAAATTCTCGAAGACCGTCAGGACCTGCCTCAAGGCCAGTTCGGCTTCCTGGGTCCGGCCGTGCTCGCTGTAGAGAAGCCCCAGATTGCGATGGATCTCGGCGACCTCGACATGATCGTCACCGAGAAAGCTCTGTCTGAGTTCCAGGGCTCTCTTATAGAGAGGCTCGGCCTTGTCGATCCGGCTCATGCCCCGATAGAGCTCCGCCAGATTATTGAGGGCGATAGCCATGGAGGGATGGGATGCCCCCAGGGCTTTCTCCTGAATCACCAGAGCCTGGCTAAAGAGAGGCTCGGCATTGCTGAGCCGGGACTGAGCCAGATAGACCATAGCCAGATTGGCCATGGCCGCGCCGATATCAGGGTGATCCACCGCCAGCACGCGGTTTCGAATGTTTAGAGCTCGCTCCAGAAATATCTCGGCTTCATCAAAACGGCTCTCATGATAGAGAAGCAGACCAACTGAGGTCAGATACTCCGCCAGCTCCGGATTTTCGGCGCCAAGAGCTGCCTCCATCTGCGGAAGGAGGGTGAGCAGATCTTTGATGTTTTCGTTGAAGTCCTGGTTAGACATATCACTATATCGAGCTTATCACGAACCTGCCTACGTATTTGCCGTGTTGGCCCCACCCCTTTTTCATCCGATAGTGGGGAAAGCCGATTGAGGAAGAGCCGATCTATGAAAGAAAGAGCATTTATCGCCGCAACCCTGGGCATACTCTTCGACGCCATGGACGCATCGATTTATTTCATGGTTCTTCATCCGGCTCTCTCGGATATCCTCAAAACGACATCGGATACCGAGATCGGCTATTACGGGTCCCTCATTCTCTGTATTTTCATGGTGGGCTGGGGGATAGGCAGCCTTGTTTTCGGCATTCTGGCAGACCGGATCGGAAGAGCCCGGACCATGGTCATGACCATCCTGCTATACGCTGTCTGCACAGGGCTTTGCGCCACAGCCACCGACTGGATGCAGCTCGCCTTCTACCGATTCCTCGTAGGGGTCGGCATCGGTGCCGAGATCAGTATCGGAGCGGTGATGCTCTCCGAGTTCTTCGACGGCAAGCATCGCATTCTTGCCTCCTGCCTCATGGAAGCAGGGTTCTGTCTGGGCTATCTGGCCACCAGCCTGGCCAATCTCTCGGTAGGCACTGTGAGCTGGCGACTGATGTTCCTGATCGGGATCGTTCCGGCGCTTCTCGCTCTCTATATACGGATGCGTCTCTCGGAGCCCGAGAACTTCAAGCAAGTCCAGGAAGAAAGAGAAAAGGCCAGACAGCTTCAGGCTATGGGCCAGCAGGTGGAAAGCAACCGCGCTCTCACCTCGCCCATGGCGGTGCTCTTCTCCAGAGAATATCTGCGGACGACCCTGGTGGTCACCACCCTGGCCGGAGTCGCCATAGTCGGATACTGGGCGGCTATCTCATGGATTCCAGCCTGGATCAATCAGCTCACCGGCGACCTCGCGGTGGCGGAGCGGAGCACTGCCGGGATCGTTCTCAATGTCTCGGGCCTGATTGCCTGCGTGGCCACTCTTCCGATGATCAACTCGATGGGCCGGATCAATACTCTCAAGGTCTCGTATCTATTCTCCCTCATCGCCACGGTAGGGATGTTCGTCCTCGTGAAGTCTTACGGAATGGATCTTCTCTGCTGGATATTCGCAGTGGGCTTTTTCACCTCGATTCCATTTGTCGTGATGGTGGTGGTCATTCCGGAGCTCTTCGCCACCGAGCTTCTGGGCAGCGCTTCCGGTCTGGCATTCAGTGCCGGCAGGCTGGCAGCAGCGGCGGCAGCCCTGGGCAGCGCCCAGGTGATCGCGACTTTCGGCGGGTCCTATGCGGCAGCCGGAGCGGTAGTCGGGCTCGTCTATGCGGTAGGCTTCCTGGCATCGTATATGATGCCGGTCACCACCGGTGAGGTCCTCGGTCCCCTGAGCCAGACCCGGCGTATCGAGACCGACTCGCCACTACCGGTACTGTCCTGATTACTTGTCCTTTTCGACGGCTTCAATAGTCGCCTGGGCTGCGGCCAGGCGAGCCACCGGCACTCTGAAAGGCGAGCAGCTCACATAGTTGAGCCCGAGACTGTTGGCGAAGGCGATGGAGGCAGGCTCGCCGCCATGCTCACCGCAGATGCCGAGCTTCAGGTCCG
>JAGQHH010000142.1 GCA_020431945.1 Cyanobacteria bacterium HKST-UBA02
GCAACAGATGCCTCAGCAGATGCAACAGATGCCCCAGCAGATGCAGCAGATGCAGCAGATGCAGCAGATGCCCCAGCAGATGCAACAGATGCCTCAGCAGATGCAACAGATGCCTCAACAGATGCAACAGATGCCCCAGCAAATGCAACAGATGCCTCAACAGATGCAGCAGATGCCCCAGCAGATACAACAGATGCCTCAGCAGATGCAGCAGATGCCCCAGCAGATGCAACAGATGCAACAGCCGATCCAGGCGAGCTCGATCCTTCCTTCATTCGGGATTCTGGCGCAGGCACAGCCTCAGGGCGTAGTGGTGACTACAGTTGGTATTGGCTCCCGAGCCGCTCGAGCCGGGGTAGAGATCGGCGATGTGATCATTTCCGCCGACGGTATGGCGGTCTCCTCACTGGAAGACCTGGCCCGAGTTCTGGCAGGCAAAACCGGTGCACCGGCGCTCCTGATCATCAAGCGAGGCGGTCAAGTCGGCCAGCTTTCGCTTTGAGGCAGAGCAACCTTTTTTGACACCACTAACGGTGTCTCCAGATCCAGTTGAAGCTTTCACCAGCAGTGGTATCTTTCATTGATGAATAGAGATCACCCACGGTCATGGCCACTTTGCGGTCCGCATCGACTCCTGCAGAAGCCAATTCGGCACGGCTGCGGAAATCATAAATCGGGCTCCAGGAATTATCCACACTGACCGTCTTGCTCTGCGGATCGTAGCCGGTAACCAGGAGCACGTGCTCACCGCCTGCGGGTCTTGTGGCGCCGGAGCGATCCTCGCCCCGATCCAGGCGATCCTGTTCCCGCTTTCGCAGCTCCACGAGACCGGTGTTGAGTTTCACGATAACGGGGAAATGAGCCCCGGTTAGAGTCTTCTCGAGATCGCCTTCACTATCGATGGAGACGCCTCCAAGAGCCTTGAAGCGCGATCGATCGCCTACATATTTATCCTTGTGGGCGAGCATTCTTCCAGATGGAATTTCACCGCTGAGCTGGTGGTATACATCCAGGAAGCGGTCCTCATACATGCTCGGACCATCGAAGTTCGAAACGGCACCATTGCCGTTCATGCGCTTGCCCAGCACATACTCTGTACCATTCACCTGTTTGCAGATTCTCTCGCCGTGGTCGGAGCCACCATCGGGTGCTTCCTGTTTGAAATAAAGCGAGCCTTTCGCTACTCGCTGTCCGGTAGGATCGGTGGTTTGTCTCTGATAGTAGGTATTGACAGCGGTGACATCCCAGACCTGACCGAGCCAGGTGCGTTGTCCGGGCTCGGGTGGGAACTTGGCTTCAGAACTGCCTTCCCGGGGAAGAAGCGACGACATGGGTGGTCTGATCGTGCTACCGTCCTGAGTCTTGACCGCACCGGTTTCGCTGACATCCGCCACCACTTTGCCGACTACGGATGGTTTGTCATAGAGGAACATGCCTCTGACAGTGGTGACATTACAAGTAGAATGACGGCCCTGCTCATTCCGATCCGGCCGGGCTGCATGCCAGAGAAGCTGTTCGGCGAGATCGGCCCGCTGTTTGGCGGTCATCTTGCTGCCTGGAGGCGTGTCGAGAAGACGCTGTGCCTGAGCGAAGAATTCTTGTTTCTCGCTTTCCGGAAGGTCTTCTCTTCCAGCCACGGTCCGGGCGTCTCTGAGCATGCGAGACTTTTGCAGACCGTCGAGATCGCTGTTGCCGACAATCGCCGCCTCGATGGTGCCCGGGCTCTCATACGGTCTTGTGGCATCAAGTGGTGCGTCTTTGAAGGCACCGCTTTCATCCCTGGTCCAGAGCCGGTTGGCGCCTTGATCCTCGAAGCTCTCGAGCTTGCCCTCACTGTCATAGACAAAGCGATAGTCCAAGCCTGCTTCGCTGACGCTCTCATATCTTCCGTCTTGCCTGGTCGTGCTCAGCTGGTTCTTCGGATCCTCGACCGAGACAAAACCGTCCCGGCAGTGTTTCTCGAAGCCGCTTGCATGATCGACAAAACTATAGGAGTAACGTCCTTCCGAGTCTCTTTGCACCTGAATATCAGCGTCCACGACCTTGCCGTCGAGCTCGTATTTGCCGTCCGCTCTGAGACTGTATACACTCTTGCTTCCATCGGCATCCACCGTCATTTTCTGGGGCTTCAGCGTCCCCCCTTCAGGTGGGAATCCCGAGGCGAATTCGAACTGGCGGTTGCTCTCCTCTCCTTCGAACTGCAGATCCATGGACATGGAGCCGTCCGGCTTCAGGGTCTCGGTCCGGCCGTCAGGCCGGCTCACTGTGGTGACATTGGCGTCTTTGCCAGACAGAGGCGTGATCCTGAGCTCGCCGGTCCGGCCATCGAACTCCATGCGACCGTGCCAGCCGGATTTGGAGTTGGGGTCGGTGGACCACAGGTCGTCCTTCACCTGGTAGAAGTGCTGATTAAGGGAGATATCCTTGATCCTGTTTTCGTTGCCTTCGTCCCAGTTGACGTCGAAACTCTTCTTGCCCTTGCGGTGGACCGTGGCCGGATGATCGCTCTTGAAGGCGCTCTCATCGGGATAAACCAGTGAAGATCCGTCACCGCGGCTGCGAATGATGCTTCCGTCTGCAAGAGTGAGCTTCAGGCCGGCATCCCCTTCCGCCTCGACATCGGTGATCTTCTGTTTTTCCGGATCGAATCCCTCGATTCCGGCATTGCCCTGACCAGTTTCACACTGATAAGTTCCATCGGCGGACCGGCGGAAGACTCGCCTGCCGTCTCCTGACTTGACCTCGGTTTTGATCTCGGCTTTATTCTCGGCTTCGGTACCGGACTCTGCCCCGGCGGCTATGCCGGCCATGTTTTTCCAGTCACCGAGCTCACCCAGACCGGTCTCGCCACTCAAGCCGAAATAGTCGTTCATCTGTACCGTCGGCAGATACGGGCTGGCGGTATCGCTGCGCAGAAAACCCCTTATCTGATTCTGGCCCGCTTCGGTGCCAGAGTCGAGGGGGGGCTTGCCGGAGCCTCCCTTTTCCTGGGTGCGGGGCTCTGGCGTTTCTCTTGCAACAATGGAATTATTGCCGACTTCGAGGGGAGGAGTCATGCGCTCGGAGATATGGATCTGGGGAATTGGACAGATCCAAGCTTAATGACTATATGTGATTTTTTGGTATCCTCTGGCGCCTTTTCAGGAAAGCAGCGCCGCCACACGCCGGTCCAGGGCTTCGGGCTCGGAATGGTCGGATTCTCTGTCCACCACGCGCTTGATGTTGTACACCGTATCTCTTTCCACGGGAATATATCCGGCCGAGGCGATGAGCTCTTCCATCTTCTCCTTAGCCAGCTGCAGTGGCGTCTTGGCACCGGCAGCATGGGTGATCTTTTCTTCAAGGATGGTGCCGTCCATGTCGTCGGCACCGAAAGCCAGAGCTACCTGAGCAAGGGACTGTCCGAGCTGGATCCAGTATGCCTTGATATGAGGGAAATTATCCAGGAGAAGACGCGAGACAGCGATGTCTCTGAGCAGGTCCTCGCTTCCGGGCTCCCGGACCTCGTCCTTGATACTGGTGCCCTCGTAATAGCACTTGAGCGGAATGAAACACATGAAGCCGCCGGAGCGATCTTGCTGCTCTCTCATGAGAAGCATGTGGTCCACTTTGTTCTCGATGTTCTCACCGATGCCGGTGAGCATGGTGGCAGTAGTTTTGAGACCGAGACCATGGGCGATACCATGGATCTCGAGCCAGGTGGAAGCGGGAGTCTTCTTCACCGCCATGCGCTCGCGTACGGACTCATCGAAGATCTCGGCGCCGCCGCCGGGCATGGAACCGAGTCCGGCGTCAATCAGACGTTTGAGAGTCTCTTCGTAAGAGATACCTTCGAGATTGGCCAGGTACTCGATCTCCACCGCAGTCATCGCCTTCAGATGAATATGGGGATACTCTTTCTTGATACTGCTGATGATGTCTTCGTAATAAGCCAGATCGCAGGCAGGATTGAGACCGCCTACCATATGGATCTCATTGATACCGAGCTCGATACCCTTACGCGCCTCGTCCAGGACCTGGCTCACCGACCAGGTATAGCCTTCGGCACCGGGGTTGGCGTAGGAGCAGAAGCGGCAGGTCTCGACACAGAAATTGGTCGGATTGAGATGCATGTTGTGGATCAAGTAGACATAACGCTCGCGACCGGCGCCGGCCTTGGCGGAGCGGGCGAATTCGGCAAGCGCTGCGAGTTCGAGCATATCCCGGCACTGATAGAGCCTGATGGCGTCCTGGCGGTCCAGTCTGGCACCACCTGCCACTTTCAAGCCGATGTCATAGATATCGCTTGACCGGGGAAGAATTTCGTCGACGACAGCTACCATGATCTGAGTCCCTGTTTCTGCTAAAGAAGTCTATGGATGGCGATTTTATCATGGCAGGGCGCCTGAAACCCGGTTAATGGAGACAGGGATGGAGCGAATGCCATAAACCAGATAGCCCAGGGTGAGCAACAGGCTGAGAAGATGCCAGTGCGGGAGAGAGACGGCGAAGAGCCTCTGAAGCGTATCGATTAGTAAAGCAGGAGTCATGGCCAGGACCGAGAGCCTGACAAGCTGGGGATAGGTTAGGGGACGCCGGTTGAGATAAGCGAGAATCTTGCCCAGAAGCCCCAGAATGAGAGCTTTCAAAGGTTCGGCGAGGAGCGAGGCGGCGGCGAAAATACAAAAGAGCGCCGGGGCCGCGAAGTTTCTGACATAGGTGAGAGGCTCCTTCCAGGTGGAAGGATCGAAATTGCTCGACCAGCTCTCGGTGAACTCCACCTCTTTCTGGCGTCCCCTGTACTGGAGGTAGAACCTGTCCCGGAACACGAAAATTCCGTCATCCTGAGCCATGGGTATCAGTGGTCTCTCGGCCAGGTCGAAACGGATCAGGAGTCTGCCGTTTCGAGGGTCCTTGATCTCCAGGGGGCTTTTTCTGTCGATCTCGAAAGTCTTTTCCTTGTTGACGCTCATCACGGGCATGGCATCGATGACCGGCAGAACGAATTCGTCGAAATAACGACTCACCGATATTTGCAAGCGAACACTGAGGATCGCCCAGGATACGAGAATGACCAGACAGAGATAACGAAAAGCCAGCCCTCGCCAGTTCTTTACCGCATCTCTGTAAATCTCGCCGTCATAGAAAGACAGATAGACTGCCTGCCATGCTTTGCGCTCTCTGGTTCCGGTATCGGTCACGGGGTCAGCTCCGGGTCCCACCGGTCATTGGTGAGGGAGCAGAGAATATGATCTCTCCAGACACCATTGAGATAAAGATAGTCCCGGGCATAGCCGTCCACATCGAAGCCCAGCTTGCGCAGGACCCGGCCACTGGCCTGATTGGTCGGAACATAATTCGCCATGATCCGGTGCAGGTTTCGCTCCCGGAACATAAAGTCGATAGCCGC
>JAGQHH010000143.1 GCA_020431945.1 Cyanobacteria bacterium HKST-UBA02
CGGCCAGATTCGATGAGAATATGCATACAAAGACTGGACGGTACAGAAGCCAGATGATGTCACTAGAGGTGACATGCCCAGAATTTTCCAGAGGTGAAAGTCATCCCCATTTGGGGGAACTTACAACCTTGGAAGGAAAGTCATGCGCTCCAAAAGCTTTTCACCAGGGTGCTTGCAGTGACGCCCAAGTGTATTTTGTATCGCTTTAAATTTGAATTGAAACTGCCAGGTTGCACTTATACTTGGTTCCGACTCTACTTTCTATTCGAGGAGCTACCAATGGACTGTAATAAACCGGTTACTGTATATGCCCTCATTGCATTTGCGTTGATGCCAGCAGCAATTGCGGCGGACACGGACACACAACATTTTCAACTGAAAGAGAATCAGACTGCTTCTGTAAGTGTGTCATTCCTCGGCGACAATGAACTAAGTGCATCCGTTTCCGAAGACGGGAAAGCCGGCTCAGAGCAAAAGTGGAACAACAAAAGAAGCGATTTACAGCACGATAGAACTTTCAAGGCATCGGGAGGACCGTCACAGTTCACTGTCAAAGCATTTGTGAAACACAACTCCGCCAAATCGAAAAAACCAGAGAAATTACCATGGAGTCCCTGTCCCAGCAAAGACTTTGGTACTCTTCCTGGACAACCCAATACTCAAATATTCGGATTCGATGACACAGCAAACCACTCCATCTCTCCATCTGAATACAGTTATAGTAACATCAAGGTCAAAGTCGTTAAGACGAACTGATAGTCCTTGTGAGATGGGCGAGGACATCGAATTGTGTCGTTCGCCGTCCGCATTCAAAAAGATCTTCAGCGTGTGGCACTTCGCGTACGCAATTTAACTGAACCTAGGGGTAGATCGATGACAACGAGATTTAAGCTAAATAAGGCAAAGTGCGATGAATTGATCGCCCGAATGAATCAGATTGCGATGGCCGAGAGGCTCTCATATTCCAGTCCGACAGCGATCAAGGTTGAAGTACCGAAACTCGCAAACACTACGGTTCGGCAGGCGCAAGAGATACAACCTTTGAGCCAGGAACAGCTCGATGTTTATCACGACGGAATCATCGGATATGCACAGACTATTGCGGGCGAAGTGAAAACCTACAATGGCCAGACAAAGGATATGACCAGACTGGTCGATCTGGTCCATTCCTTCGTTCAATGGACCCAGCAATTCCCAGACAACATCGAATACCCAGACACTCCAGATAACGCTCGAAAAGTCAGCGAGATTCAATCGTCAGGCGCATCGATTAGTCGGGCGGTCGACAACGGTGTTTACATTGTTTTGAACAATCTAGACCGTGACACTATGGCTTTCGAGAATACTGTCCGTAACCTAGAGTCCGCACGAAACAACTTCGAGAACTATCCAAGCCCGACCAACAATCTCCAAAAGGTCATCGATGCAATCAATGATGGCCAAGCGAAGCTTGACGGTCTAGCCCAATACGTTGTCGTAGAAAACCAGAGGAGCCAAGCTCTATTCAACCGAATTAACTCGGCATTGGCTCATGGTCGCCAGTTCGCGTTTGTTGATGACACGGATAAGTGCAGAAACGAGTACATTGAGGTTGGTTGCGAGCTGACACCGGCGCGCGCGGACTTCCAGATAATTGGAAAACCCTGGAACTGGGGAGTCTACAGCGTAGCGATAGTATCGCCTGCCGCCCAAGCCGCAGCAAATCGCATTATACAGCAGGCAGGAACTCAGATTACGAGCGCCTATCGAAATCCGAAAAAGGAAATGAGCGTCGGTGCAAGCAAAAACAGCCGGCATGTTTATGGCGACGGAGTGGACTTTGACACAGGGCGAAGCAAACAGAGGTTTATTGATATTGCACGAGCGGCTTGCCAGGAAGGTCCTACTTGGGTTGAACTTGCTTTCATGATTCCAAGTTACAACCACGTCCATGTTGATTGGAGACCAGGTGGTGTGGTTAGGAGCAGCTACTGCCTGACCCCGACGACTCCAGCCGCCCTAGCGGCCGAACTAAATGAAGCTGACGTACGACTAGTCTGGAAAACCGCCCGTCCCTCGAGCGAAGACGGCTACATTGTGGAGCGCGCAGACGCGAGTGGCGCATTCGCCGAGATAGGACGAGTTTCCCGAATGCTGCCGTCGAATAGAGTTGATTACGAGTACATCGATAAAGCACCACTGGCAGGCACACATCGCTACAGGGTAAAAGCCTTTAATGACGTGGTCGGCGAAAGCCCGTATACAGCAGAGGTGTTGGTAACTTCATAATCGAACCGGCGAGGCTCGGTTTCAAAATGATCTTTCTACCTCAGCTGCCATCCAAACATTGCCGAAAATGACCGTTTTCGGCAATATATACTACTTCCCGCTACCTGTTTTCGCGCCCTCCTGCCATGCCAAAACCCAAACCCCAAACCCCAAACATCCTTTTCGGCAAAGTTGCCTAAATGCAAAACCAAATCCTACGCTAGACTCAAGCTCCGTAGTGCCAAGTCTGGGTCCAAATCCAATACCAGTACTAGGACCAGGTCAAGACCTACCCGCCAGCAAAGCTTAAGAACCTGGACGTCGAGAATACCTGACCTCGGCTGAGATCAGGAACGTGGAAGTAGTTCTAAAACATGGCCGGCATGGGTTCTGCAACTGGCTCCTCATTTCCCCAATGTATCGTCATGTCCTGAGGGTCTCAGAAGGCGCCGACGGACGGGTTACATTTCTCTGTCGAACAAGGTCTCAATCTTCCATGCACCAGATATAGGCGGCGGAGAACTGAAGCACCAGAAGTGGAGGCAGATAGCCGGTAATTCGTCCGAGCATGGCCAGGCTCCCGGTGATGATCGCGATTCCGATCAGGTTCTCGTACACGATCTTTATGGACTCCAGAAAAGAGAAAGACTTTTTCTCCAGCAAATTGAATTGCATGAAAGTAACAGCAAGAACGAGGATACCCAGGAAGAACGCCAGGACGCTTGCAAGAACAGGACCGGACGGGCCTGCCTGGTTTTCGAAGATATAGCAGAGCCAGACCGGAACCACCGCGCTGGCGAAGACATAGAGAAGCTCTCTGGCCGAGAAGGCTAGAGCTTTCGTATCTCCCGAGCGTCGGCAGACCAGGAGCAGGCTCTTGAGATAGAGGACATAAACAGGACCGCTAACGATGCCCAGGGGTACGACCCCGGATAGAAAGGAGCTTCCAGGGTCGAGGGCTCTAATGACAGAGCTGAGACCGGTTAGATCGAGAAGGATGACTACCAGATAGACCGAAACTGGAAGAGCCAGGGCGAAGATGAATAGATAGGCTGTGCAGAGTCTCGCCGTCAGATCGAAAAACGAGGCGACTTTCCCCTTCAGCATTTTTCTCTCTCTCGACAATCTTTTTTCTCAGTGCCTTTTTCTTTCTCAAGGCAAATCTCTTTCTCAAGGCAGATTTCTTTCTCAAGGCATTCGCGGGCGATCATCAGGTCTTCTCTGGCTCTTACCACCATGACGGAGACTCCTGAGTCCTTCCGGCTTATGATGGCGTCATCGCTGGCGGTGTCATTCTTTATCGCGTCGAGGGCGATATTCAAGAATGAGAGCTTCTCTGCCACTCGCTGTCTGACAGGCGCCGAATGCTCGCCTATTCCGCCGGTGAATACCAGGGCGTCGAGTCCTCCCAGGCTGGCAGCCATCCTGCCGGCATTGCTCACCACCGAGTGCACGAACATATCGAAAGCAAGGGTGGCTCTCTTGTGACCGTCTGTCATCGCCTGGCTGATCTCGCGCATATCGTTGCTCAGACCCGATATTCCTTTGAGACCGGATTCCCGGTTGAGTACAGACTCCAGGGAGTCCGCGTCGTGAATGCTGTTGGCAAGGACATGGAAGATGATCCCGGGATCGATGGCGCCGCTGCGGCTGCCCATCATGAGTCCGTCCAGGGGCGTGAAGCCCATGGTGGTGTCCATCGATCTACCTTCTTTTACCGCAGCCAGGGAGCAGCCGTTGCCGAGATGGCAGGTGATCAGGCGGGCAGGTTTCGAGCCTGCCAGTTCGGCAGCTCTCAGGCTGGCATACTGGTGCGAGATTCCATGAAAGCCGAAGCGCTTGATCCCCATCTCCTCGAAAAACGAATAGGGCACCGCATACAGTGAGGCGTACTCCGGTATCGTGGCATGAAAGGCAGTGTCGAACACTGCATACTGTCTCACTCCGGGAAGCCGGCGCTCGGCTTCTTCAATTACCTCGAGGTTGAGTTTATTATGAAGAGGAGCGAATTTTGTGAGACGCTCAATCTCTTTTTTGACCTCACCATCGACGAGGGTGGTGGCATTATAAGTGCTGCCGCCATGTACTACCCGATGACCGGCGCTCTCTATCGACGCCGGATCTATAGTCTCGGCCAGGCTTTCCAGAACAATTGCTGCTCTCTCATGGCTGCTTTCCGGGTGACCGGCCTGGCGGTCTTCTTTCTTGCCATCGCTGGTGGTGATGGACAGGCGTGCCGGACGGCTGGCTTCGCTCCAGTCAAGTAGACCTTCCCAGATTGGCGATCCGGAAAACTCCCTGTCCGGGATATCGAAAAGCGAGGCTTTGATGCTGCTCGAGCCCGCGTTGAGAGTGAGTATCCTCATGATCTGGTGAGCTCGACGGTGCTGCCGATGGAGGGCATCGAGCACTTCAGACCGAAATCGTTTTCGATGCGATAGGCGAGCTGGCTCATGGGATGCGGCTCTCCATGGATGAGCGTCAATTTCGGATGAGTTGCGGTCATCGAAGAGAGCCAGCGGATCAGATCGCTCTGGTCGGCATGGGCACTGAATCCGCCTACGCCCCGGACTTTCGCTTTGACGGCGATGGTCTCGCCCATGATCTTCACAGTACTGGCTCCGTCTATGAGCATGCGTCCCAGGGAGCCCCGGGCCTGGTAGCCGACGATTATGACGGTGGTGGTCTCCAGCCAGAGATTGTGCTTGAGATGGTGCAGAATCCTGCCGGCATTGCACATTCCGGCGCCGGCCATGATGATGCAGGGACCGGGAGTCTCGTTGAGGAGCATGGATTCCTGGGCGGACTCGCAGAGACGCAGGCTCGACAGATCTTTGCGGAGCTGTCCGGAGTCCGCCAGAGCTCTGGCTTCCCGGTCCTGAAGCTCCGGATGCTTCTGATAGATAGCGGTTGCCTGGATCGCCATGGGGCTGTCCAGATAAATGGGAATCTGTTTCAGTTTCCTGTCACGGAATAGCTCCGCCAGGTGGTAGAGAACCTGCTGGGTCCGGCCCACGGCGAAGACCGGGATGAGGACTTTGCCGCCCTTTTGCGTGCATTCGTCTATGAGTTCTCGAAACTCGGCGATTGTGTCATCGAGGCTGCGGTGATTCCTGTCTCCATAGGTGGATTCCATGAAGACGAAATCGGCTCTTTCGATCCGGGCCGGGTCTTTCATTATCGGCACATCATAGGGACCGAGATCGCCGGAGAAAATCAGGCGCTTTCTTTTCGAGCCGGTGCCTGCATCGATCTCGAGACTGGCGGAGCCGAGGATATGACCGGCCTCGACATAGCGAACACTTACTCCCGGGACCGGATCGAACCATTGATCGTAGTCCACTGCTTTGAACTGGCCGAGTATATGCTCGACGTCGCGTAAATCGAAAAGCGGCGAGATCGGCTTCTGACCGGCTCTCTGGCGGCGCCGGTTCTCTCTTCTGATGTCGTTCTCCTGGACATGGGCGGCATCTCTGAGAATCAGAGTGGCGATCTCGATGGTTCCCTGAGTGGCGTATATAGGCCCGGTGAAACCGGCTTTGCCCAGCAAGGGCAGGCGCCCGCAGTGATCGAGGTGACCGTGGGTGAGCAGAACACAGTCGAGAGACCGGGGCGCGAGCTTTCTCGGGATAAGATTGAGTCGCTCGAGCCGCCTGTTTCCCTGGAACATGCCGCAATCTATTAAAAGGCGCGCTTTTTCCGTCTCGAGGAGATGGCAGGAGCCGGTTACTTCTTTTGCTGCGCCAAAAAACGTTACTCGCATTGCATAATTATATATATGATTCTCCAGATACTATCGGTGCTGGCTCTCATCGCCCTGGCATATATGGGGCTGAATGCAGCCAGGGTCAATTCCGGCCTCGAACTCGACCCGGTGATCGAGATCCTTCTCGGGCTCGCTCTGGCGGCAGGCATCGCGGCGCTGGCTGCCGGCTTTTTCAAGAAACAGCCTCCTTCAGGGAAAGATTGATCTTGAGAAGTCCGGGATCCTCGGTGGAGCGGCTCATCGGCAGACCTGAGTGCTCGAAGACCTCGATCATTCGCCAGTTTTCGGTGAGCACATAAGCAGAGAAGGACTCGATTCCCCGCTGGCGAGCCAGGGCGGTGAGATGAGCCAGGAGCAGGGAGCCTATACCCATGCCCTGATAGGGATCGTCTACCACGAAAGCGATCTCGGCATCCTTATCCTGGTCACCGTCGTTGACGATATAGCGCCCGGTGGCCACCGGGGACATCTCGCCATTTTCCTCGACAAATACGATCAGGGCTACATGGCTCTTGAAATCGACATTGGTGAAATAGTCGAGATCGCTATCGGTGAGAGCTTTTTTGGGGCTCAAAAAGCGGTAATAACGCGAAATCGGCGAAAGGTGCGCCCAGACGGTGAGGAGATTCTCGCGGTCGGCCGGTCCGAGCTCCCGTATCAGGGCTTCCCTGCCGTCAAGAAGCCTCTCCATGGCCTGATAGGTGGTCATGAGGGGTAGTTTTCCAGAAGTGCCTGGTGGCGTCAATGCTTGCGAAAGGAGTCGAGGCGCTTGCGGAGACGTTCGGCTTCGCTGGTTCTGCCCTGCGCTTCGTAAATGACGATCAGCTCATCTAGAAAGCGAACCACCGCAAACTCAGCCCGGGTCATCTCTTCCTCGGCCATTTTGAGGCCGCCTTTCAAGAGCTTTTCGGCATGGTCGAGGTCGCCGGACAGTCTGGTCCGTTGGCTGAGAGCTATGAATGCGTCGAGACCGTCGTTCTTTTCTTCAGACATCAGATGTATTGCTTTGCTGTTCATGCGTTTTCTATCGATGCTCCAATAGATACATCTTCTCCTGGCAACGAGATGATGTCATCGCTCTCCGTATCGATTTTGGGTCGATCGGATACGCCTGCGATCATCCCTGGGGATGAACACCGATCATATACTGGGCACTGGTCATGGGCACTGGCACTGGTTATAGCCAGGGCACCGTGGCGCACTCTTTTTCGAGGCTCTCTCTGAATTTCGGATGGGCGATGCCGATCAGCTCGCGAGCCCGGTCTTTGAGATTCTTGCCGAATAGATCCGCAATACCGTATTCGGTGGCGACATAATGAACGTCCGCCCGGGTGGTGACTACCCCCGAGCCTTTGCTGAGATGGGTGACGATACGGGAGACCGCTCCTCCCCTGGCTGTGGAGGGAATCGCGATGATCGGCTTGCCTCCCTCTGCCCGGGCGGCGCCGCGAATAAAGTCGACCTGACCGCCGAAGCCGCTATAGAGAGTCTCGCCAACCGAGTCTGAGCAGACCTGCCCGGAAAGGTCGACCTGGAGAGCCGAATTGATGGCAGTCATCTTGTAATTACGAGCGATCACGAAAGGATCGTTGATGAAATCACTGGTCTGGAACTCGATCTGGGGGTTGTTGTCGATGAAGTCATAGAGACGCCTGCTGCCCATCACGAAACTAACCGCTATCTTCCCCTGCAGGACCGTCTTGCGGTCATTGGTGACGACTCCCAGCTCTACGAGATCGAGAATACCGTCCGAGAACATCTCGCTATGGATGCCCAGGTCTTTCTTGTCCTCGAGGTTTTTCAGTATCGCATCCGGTATTGTCCCGATACCCATCTGCAGGGTAGCGCCGTCTTCCACAAGGGTAGCCACATGCTTACCGATGGCGTCTGCTACTTCGTCGATGGGCTTGGGCTGGAGCTCGGGAAGCGGCCGGTCCGTCTCGACGATATGGTCGAGCCGACTGATATGGACAAAAGAGCGTCCCAGGGTGCGAGGCATCTGGCGATTGACCTCGGCGATTACTATCCTGGCAGCTTTACGGGCTGACAGAGAACAGTCCACCGATACGCCATAACTGCAAAAGCCGTGCTCATCAGGTGGTGACACTTGCAGAAGACAGACATCCAGGGGCAGGGTGCGGGAGCGGAAGAGGGAAGGGATTTCAGAGAGAAAGCAGGGGGTGTAGTCGGCCCGCCCTTCATTGACTGCTTCCCGGACGTTCTGTCCGATGAAGAGGGCGTGCACTTTGAAGGACTCGGCGTACTCCGGCTTGATATATTCCGCCGGACCCATAGTCAGTATGTGGAATATCTCTACGTCTTTTAGCTCGCCGTTCCTATCGACAAGAGCCTCGATAAGGGGAACAGGCGCAGCGGCATTGGATTGCACATAGATGCTGTCGCCGGATTTGATCCTTTTGATAGCCTCGGAGGCGGAAGTGACTTTTCGTTTGTATTCCGAGTGCCAGGCCATTGGTGTTGCGGTGCCTGTGTCTTTGAGCATGAGTCTCCTAGATTTTTCTCAGTTGTGCCAGGGCGACCACTGCCTGACCGAGGCTCAAGCCACCGTCATTGACAGGTACCCGGGCCGGCAGGAAAACATCGAAGCCCTGGCGTCGTAGCATCTTCTCCGCCATCATGGTCAGGACTCGGTTCTGGAAAACGCCCCCGGACATGCAGACTTGATTCAGTCCATAGCCTTCCCTGAGCTTGAGAGCCGTCTCGGCCATGATCACCGCGATGGTGTAATGAAAACGATATGCCAGGTCCAGGGCGGAACTGCCGCCGGTGTGGAGACGATAGAGCTGGCTCAGGGCCGGGGCCAGGGAGATTCTGGCGATTCCGTCGACCTCTTCGCTTTCGAAATCCAGGGGAAGGACGTCTTCGCCGGCGGTGCTTTTCCGGGCGGCTGCTTCGAGAAGCATGGCGGATTGTCCTTCGAAAGTATTGCTATGGCTTATGCCCAGGAGGCTCGAGACAGCTTCGAAAAGGCGTCCGCAACTGCTGGTCAGGGGCAGGTCCTCACCATTCTCGAGCTGATCGAAGGTGGCTGTCAGAGAGGCTTCTTCGAGCCCGGGTAGTTTCTCGACGAGCTTCTCCCCGAATTGCCGGGCTCGATCCCGGTCGGCCTGCCAGAGTGCCGACAGGGCCATGCGCCAGGGCTCTCTGACGGCGGTCATGGAGCCGGGCATAGGCAGATAATCGATATGGGCAAGACGTTCAGAGGACCGGTAATCGCACTTGAGGAACTCGCCGCCCCAGAAATTGCCGTCCTCACCATATCCGATACCGTCGAAGGCGATGCCGATGACCGGATCGGTGAGTTTGTACTCCACCATGCAGGCTACGATATGGGCGTGGTGGTGCTGTACAGCCACCATGTCCGAGATGGATGCCATGTCGATGGGGGGCTCCTCTGCTCTGTCCGGATCGCCGCCGGACCAGAGCTCGAAGAGATTGCTGGTGGCATAATCCGGATGCATATCGTAAGCGAGAATCTCCGGGCTCAGCTCGAAGAGACGTTGATAGCTCACCAGGGTCTCCCGGAGATGCTCTCTTGATTCCCGGTTGTCCAGGTCGCCTATGTGCTGGCTCAGATAAGCGCGGTTGCCGTCAATCACGCAGAATGTGTTTTTGAGATGGCCGCCCAGAGCCAGAACATGCTCGTTGATATAGAAATCGAGGCGCAGGGGAGCCGGCGCATAGCCCCGGGCTCTGCGAATGAGGCGGTTGGCGCCCAGCATCACCCGTGATACCGAATCGTCATAACGGCTCTCGATATCTCGGTCGTGGAGCAGAAAGCCGTCGGCGATGGACGAAAGGCGCTCCATGGCCTCGTCATTGCCGGTGGCGATGGGCTCTTCGGAAAAATTGCCGCTGGTCATCACCAGGGGATTGTCCAGGTCTCTCGAGATGAGATGATGCAGGGGAGTATAGGGAAGCATTACTCCTAGCTCGTCGAGACCGGGGGCTATGCCATCCGGCAGGGCAGCGCCTTCTTTTATCCTGAGCAGAACAATCGGTCTCTGGGCACCGGTGAGGGCCCTGATCTCGTCTTTGTCCAGATGGCAATAGCGCGCGCAGGTAGCCAGATCGGGCATCATTACCGCCAGGGGCTTCTCTTCACGGTGTTTCCTCTCTCTCAGGCGGCTCACTGCCGCGTCATCGGTGGCCAGGCAGGCCAGGTGGAAACCTCCCAGCCCCTTGAGGGCGAGGATGCCACCATCGATGAGGAGGAGCTCGGCATTCTCCAGGGCATCGTCCCCTTTCGTAATCAGCTCGCTGCCGGTGAGCCGGAAGCTCAGGGACGGACCGCATCTGGCGCAGGCATTGGGCTGGGCGTGAAAGCGGCGGTCCCCGGGATCGAGGAATTCCGCCTGGCAGAGGTCGCACATGGCGAACCTGTCCATCACGGTGGAGGCCCGGTCATAGGGGAGCTTGTGGATGATGGTGAAACGCGGTCCGCAATTGGTGCAGTTGATAAACGGATAACGATAGCGGCGGTCGCCTTTGTCGAAGAGCTCTGCCTGGCATTGCTCGCAGGTGGCGATGTCAGGGGATATCTCCAGGCGGCTGTCGTCTCGCCCTTCGCTGGTTTCGATCTCGAAACCTTCGGCCTCCAGGTCGCCTTCCCTGTAATGCACAGGCCAGACCCGGTCCACCACGGCGGCGTCGGGGGCATCGCTGCGCAGCCGGTCCATGAAAGAATCGATTTCCTGGCGGCTCCCGGCAACCGAAATCTCCACCGAGCCCCCGGCATTTTTCACCGTCCCGCGCAGACCCAGCTCCCGAGCCAGCCGGTAGACGAACGGACGAAAGCCGACGCCCTGAACCGTTCCGGTCACGACAATGTCGGCTGTCATGGTTTCTTTCTTGATCTCGGAAATCATTATGTCTTGATTGTAGTAGGTTAGAGCTACATAAGATCAGGTATTTAAGGATAAATCGGTCCCGGGGCTGATGACCGGTAATCCTTATGGCTCTAAGATAGGCTTGTCTGCATTCTCTCAAACCAAGATTTTAAGAAGTGGATCTGAAGTATCCCCTAGCAAGGCTCTACGTCTATAACCAGTTGAATAGCGAGTCCGGCAGTTGTGCCCGGGCCATGGTGGGCGCTGCCTATGATTCGGGGCTCGTGACCGAGGGCAGTCTGGATGGCTTCGTCGAGGAGCTCGAGCGGGGCTCTGGTCATAAGGGTGGATGCTCGGCGCTCCTTGCCGCTCGACATCTCGCCGAGAAGCGCCTGGAGGAGAGTCATGGGAAAGACGCTCAGTCCGTGGCCGATAGCATTGCCAGTCAGGTGTCCGATGAGATAGACAGGTACAAAGCGGAGCGCCGCCAGGTCTGCGAGAAGCCGTCCCCGGACGGATGCAGCGAGATGGCTCCGGTCATCTTCGACTTCCTGCTCCAGATTCTCAACAAGACCTGATCTATTTTTTCTCGGGCAGGGTGAGCAGAAAGTCAGTTATCTGGCCGATGGTCTCATCCGGAAGATTGAGGGGCGGCATGGTGTAGGAGCTCGGATGATACTGATCCGCTCCGAACATCACTATGGCACCATTTTTGATGCGATTCTCGATATAGGCTTTGCTGCGGTAGGCGCCTATGCCGTCGAGATTCGGTCCCAGTCGTCCGCCCCTTCCTCCTATGGAATGGCAGGCGGCGCAGCCCGAGTCGCGATAAGCCTTGAGACCGGCGTTGCTCGACTCGGTAGGCTCGGCGGGTTTGAAAGAGAAGCCCTCCGGGAGGCTATCCCCTTCGCCTTTGTGCCCGGTTACTTTGATTGGTGTTTTCAGCTCCGGGAGGGACATGAGATAAGTGGCTATGGTAGCTGCATCGGAATGACTCAGCTTCATATGGTCCATGAGCTTTTTCGGATCGGGATAAGGCAGGGGCGGCAGGTCGGGCTCGGGTATGGAGCCGGTGAGCAGGGCCTCGATGAACTCCCGGGAACGGTGCTTGCCTATTCCGTCAAGAGGCGGTCCAATGAATCCGCCGTCGCCGGACACGAAATGACAGTGCAGGCAACCCTGCTGCTCCAGGAGTTTGCGTGCTTTTTTAGCGGGCACGCTGGCAGGGGCCGGACAGTCCGAGACCAGAGGGGCGCCTGCGGCGATGAGCATTGCTACTAAAAGGGAGAGCTTCTTTTTCATGAACTA
>JAGQHH010000144.1 GCA_020431945.1 Cyanobacteria bacterium HKST-UBA02
GATAGAGTTTCTCGAGTTTTTCTCTTCTTGATCTCAGTTGATGGTGACATTGCCCCTGGTATCAGATGTCGGGCTCAGG
Organism: Cyanobacteria bacterium HKST-UBA02; assembly: GCA_020431945.1. The sequence continues at coordinate 80 of JAGQHH010000144.1, forward strand.
GAAAGCTCCGGAATGATATTGGGCGGGCTGTCGTCGAAGCCTTTAGCGCCGGGACGCATGCGCCGAGCGAACATGGTGAGATGCTCGCCGTGCTGGAAAGCGAAGAGATTGTAGGGAGTGGAGCCGTCTTTGGGCAGGATCTCGAAAGTCTTCACTGCTTTGATAAGAGTGAGAGTTTCTTTGGGAACGCCACATTCCTTGGCGACCCGGTCATAGGTCATATTGATCTCTTTGACCTTGTTCTGCTTGAGGAACTCTTTGTTGAAACGATTGGTGCCCAGGGTGCCGATTTTGCCAGGGTCATAACATTCGATGATCAGGCGCTCGCCGCCGTTCTGATTCATCTTGCTGAAATCCTCGGCTATCTCCAGGGCTTTCTCCACCGGGCGCTCGAGATAGATGCCGCTCTCTCCGGTCTCGAGAGCTTTAGCCCTTACCGGAACGAAAGTCTTGTTGTTATAGCGGATAGCAAACTGCAGATCGGGCAGGACGAGAACATCGTGACTGCTGTCACTGGCCAGGGCCTGGGCGAAAGCAGGCAGGGAAAAGGCGGCGAAGGCGGTAGCCAGAAGCGCTGCTCGAGTTATTTTGGAGAACATGGCTGAATCCTGAGTTAGACGCACTGTAGATAAGACTAGATTATTGACGGTTTGTGCCGCCAATTGAACGCCCGGGGCGATCCTGTCACCTAATTTTAACCTCTCGAAAAGCAATCACCTGCTTGGCAACGCTTCTCCGGCAGGAATCCTGCCGCTGTCGAAGTGCTTGAAGATGAGCAGGTCCATCTTGAAAGCATCCGGCTTCACCGCCAGGTCCCCGGAAAGGGGGTAGGCGAAAACGAAGACGAGAAAGACGTTGAGAGCCAGGGTCATAGCCACCAGCACAGTCATGATGATCTGAGCGGAGACGCTTTTTACACCGAAAAAATAAGTGAACAGCACGGTGAAAACGCCACCGATAATGAGCACCGCCCACATCACCGGCGAAAGACCGGCAGCGGCAGTGACCAGCCTGGTGCGCCGGTTCTCGGTCATCTGGCACATCTCGGAGAGAATCTGCTGTCTCACCGACTCTTCTTTGTCCGAACTGGTCTCGATATCGCCAATCTCTTTCCAGAGCTTCCAGGCACAAGAGAAAGCGCCGGGACTGTAAGTCCCCTTCTCCATGGCAGGCCATTCGTCATTGATGACCTCCACTGCATATTCGTAGCAGAGATCCTGCAAACGCTTTCGTGAATCGAGGTCTTTCAGTCCATAAGAGCTGAGAAAGATATTGGCGACTCCGGAGGCCTCATGCTCGATGATCACCTGCAGCTCCTGCTGCTTACCCATGGCGTCCACCACTACGAATCCCAGAAGAACCGCATAGAGCGTGCCGATCACCGAGAGCAGATAGCCGGCCACCTCATGATAGGCAGTCAGACTCTCGACCCCGACACGCTTGCGAACCACGAGCATACCGGCTACGGCAAGCAATGTGGAGAAAATCACGAAAAGGATGCCGAGGGTATAAGAATTCATCTGACTCTTTCTTTTTACGAGCTGCGCTTGAATAGAAGTCCGGTGAGCATCCTGATCTCGAAACGCCGGCTATCATGACGAAGAACCATGGGCAGCTCGCGTTTCTGAAGCAGCTGGAACTCAGGTGCCAGCGCGCTGCGCAGACTGTCTTCCGAAGAAACAGGTTTCCCTTCTTCGTCGGCATAGCCTCCCAGCCAGAGCTCTTTCGGAGTGACCGTCTCGCTCCAATCGAATGCCGAGAGGACCAGGAGAAGACCCCGGGGAGCCACGAGACCGCGAGGTCCACCCATGCGAGAGAGCAGGGAGGAGGGACTCGGCAGCCTGGTGAGCACATCCGAGAGTACCACGGCATCGAAGTCCAGATAATCGGCAGGCAGGCTGGAAGGATCGCAGCGGCGGAAGTCTATGCGATTCAAGCGATCGGTATCGAGGTCCCGGACGAACTCCCTGGTGAGGGCTCCTTCCTCCGGTACGCAGACCTCGACCCTCCCGGTCTCCTTGAGCTTCTGCGCCGCCTCCACAAGATGCCCCCTGAGATCTACCGATATGACTCTCTGGAATTTGCCTGCCAGGATATGAGCGAGACCGCCTACCGATCCGCCTACCTCCAGGGCAGAGCCAGTACCGGTACCGGCTTCGTCGATATAGGCCGTGAGCCAGTCCGCCACCGTCTGTTGATAGCAGGAAAGCTGACCCGAGACTTTCTCCAGGGGAGAAAGCGCTTCGTTGGCAAAATAATGACTGAGGATCTCGCTGCTCACCGATCCGGAAGCCGAGCCCTGACCCTCCGGGCCTCCGCTCAGAAGGACAACGCCACTTTCCGCGGAGGCTTTGCGACGAGCCAGCCGGAATCCGGCGTGCTGGAAGAAATGAGGGCGGAAATGAAAACGAGCATGAGAAGTTGCTTCATCACCGATACTGATGAATGAGCCGCCCATGATCATCTGGTGCTCACCGTCATAACAGGGTGTGCTGAAATCATCGTAATAGCGATGGATTTTGAATCCGGGCAGGGGATTGAAATGATCCTCCAGCCACTGCCAGACATTGCCGAAAAGATCGCTTACCGGAGAATCGCCTTCCCCAACAGGCGATTCGGAACCGCAGCGGAAATTGATATTGGCTGAGGCAGCTACGCCTTCATTGTCATGGCCGCAAAGCTCCCGGAGTCGCTGGTGCTGAGCCTCACTGGGCAGCTCATAGACAATATCGGCTGAAAGCTTGCCATCCGCCGAGTCTCGCTCTTGCCGCCAGCTCGTATAAGCCCGGGCTTCATGGTAATTGACCACGCAGGGCCAGGACCAGGGCATGGGGACTGTCTCGAAGCAATTGCGCAGACTGTACTCGTGAGAGCCGGCCGGGCCGCAGGGGGTCCAGAAAGTCGGCCATTTTACATTGCGGAAAGTGCGCCAGCGCCAGCCCGTCTCGGACCAGAACCGTTTCTCCTGATAGCCGCCGGAGCTGACGAACTCCCAGAATTCGCCATTGCTTATCAAGTTGCGGCTCACCTCGAAGGAGTCTACGGTCTGGGTGCGCTCACCGTACTCGTTATCCCAGCCGAAAGTCGGAAAGTCGAAAGACTTGCCCAGAGTCACAGTGCCGCCGCTGACAGAGACGAACGGATTATCCGGATAGTCCTCTCCGGCTCGGGGAGCGCTGCGGCTCTCCTCGGAAACGGATGGATGCAGAGGCGGTAGCCACTGGGAGCGTTTCACCAGATGCAGTGGCAATTCCCGCATCAGGACCGAAGAGGTCTCGATATGGATTCGCTCGTGCTCGAAGCCCATGAAAAGAGCCCAGAGAGGATCATTCAAGGTGATCGGCCCGTGTCCGTCGGCGAGGCCTTGATGACTTTCGATCACCGATGCGACGAGCTCGTAGACTTGCTTGCGGTAGGCGATCAGCTGGTCTATCGAGGGCCACCGTATATGGTTCTTTGCCATATCGTCCCAGGACATCTCATCGACGCCGGTCTCGAAAAGGCTCTCGATATATTCGTCCACAGGAGACTGGACCAGCCCTGCAACCCTGAGCTTATTGACATAGAGAACCGCCGGATGGGCGTAATAGAAGACCATGGGATGCCTTAAATCGTGGTAAGGCGGCCGATAAAAGGCTTCTTCGGTGTTCAGGCTGGCAAAGAGAGCCTCGGTAATGGTCCAGCCATTGTCGAAGTAGTCTCTTACCTCCTGACGGTTACAGGTAGCCAGGTTCGGAATCGGCAGGGCGGTGAGATAGCCTTCTCTGGAGATGCCCGGGCAGCGATCCGGATTCTTGCCGGTCCACCAGTCGGACCCCCGGGGACAACTCAAGTCCATTTCCGCCTGGCCGAGGTTGGCTGTCCAGCCGGCTTCGGTGGAGCCTGCAGGCACCCTCGCCATCCCCAGGCTCGGTTTGCGGCCATGCGCGTCTCTGGGGTGGTCGGGCTTGTTCTGGATTTCCTGCATAATCTTTACCTGTAAAGAGTTTTAGGGTTATATCCCCTAGTCAAGATCTAGTCTAGGAGGTTTATTTAATGATTTCTTTTACCAGTAGGAACTTCTCAGCCACGCTCCCGGCAATCTCTCCGCGGTAGTCGGCCACGGCAGCGAAACCGGCTCTTTCCAGGAGCTTGATATTGACGTCGTTGTCCTTGCGGACCCGAACCGAGAGCCTGGTGAATCCCCTCTCGACAGCCCTGGCTTCGCGAGAGCGATGGAGAGTAGCGCCGTAGCCACGTCCCCGGCACTCCGGTCTGGTACCCAGCTCGGCAAAATAGTACGAGTCTTCGGGTATGCCATAAGCCAGGATTTCTTCCTTGCCAAAATAGTCGACCATCGGGATGCCGATGGCGAAGGAGGCAATCTTGCCGTCTTCTTCGGAATCGGTGACCACCAGAAAATCAGCTCCGCCTTTTTTGAACGCCAGGAGATGGTTCCGGACCTCCTGACGCGTCCAGGTCTCGAACCTGGGCGGGCCGGTGAAGCAAGCCAGATAGATATCGACTATCTGCTCCAGGGCTTCTTCCGGCAGGTTTTCCTGATAGGTCTGCGTCTTCATTGATACATCATTGCTAAAAGGTGGCGAACATTGGGTGAACGAAGGGCTCTCCCGGATGCAAATCGTAACAGTCAAAGGTGCCCAGGGCACCGTTTGGAAACTATTGATTCTTTGAGGTTTCAGCGGGCAGAGAGAAAAGATAATCGGTGATCAGTGCGACCTCTTCTTTGCTCAGGTTGGGGTGAGGCATCATGTTCGGCTCCGAGGAGAAGACCTTGTAATTCTTGCTGACATGCTCTTCAGGATCAGCCAGATGCTCCTCGACGAATTTGCGACTGCGGCGCGAGCCGATCCCATCCAGAGGCTCTCCGTCCACGCAGCCGCTTTCGGGGGCTGCGGACTCGATATAGTGACAGTCGGCACAACCATTTGCCATATAGAGCGCACGCCCGGCAGCGACCTTTTCTTTCTGGGTCATCTTCCTGGTTTTTCCAGCCTTTTTGCTCGCTTTCTTGTCAGCAGCTTTTGCTTTCGCTTTCTGGCTGCCTTCAGCGGTGCTGGGAGCGGGCACAGCCAGGGCTGATAGGAAGCAAACCAGGGCGATGAGGAAAAGAGCAGGATTTTTCATAGACGTAATTCTAACGGATAATCTAGAGGATGACCGAACCGCTGCCGAACCAACGCCCTCTCTGCCCCCCATGCACTCACCTGACAGCAGGCTCTGGTGACCTGGCCCTGATCGCCGTGGGAAACAGCCTGGTACCCGCAGACAGTGCCGCTCTCATACTGCTGGAGCAACTGTCCGAAAGAAGCGGCGTCTGCAAGTTCCCGGTCGGCATCTATACCGCTGTCATACCCGAGATCATCGCCCGTCACAGGGTCTATGTCATTATCGACGCGATTCCTGAGGATGAAGATACATACCCCGGCAGCCTCATTCCCCTCAGCGAGGCAGTCATCGAAAACCGTAGCCCGGACATTCCCGGACTCCGGGCAAGCCATGGAATCTCGTTCATGGACGAGCTGCGAATTTATGCCAGAACCAACCGGGCCACGCCGCCCGGTTATTTTCTCGGCATCGCCTCCAGCAAAATGGCTGCTTCTCTTCAGGAACTCGAGCAAGCACTCGAGCAAATACTCGACACGATCGAGCACCGGTCATAGTGGCGGGCCGGGCAAAAGCAGAACAATCGAGAATAGAACTCTAGGCCCTAAGACTGATGCAATAATTTCTCAGTTCGGTTGCAATAAGGGCAGTAACCGTCTGGAAACCATATCAAGTCTATGGACAAAGCCCTCAAGCTCAAGAAAAATCGCTTTCCCGAGTTTTTCGCCGTGATGAAGGCCCAGGGGCAGGTCCACGCCCCGGTCCGGGTCTCGGAGAAGTCATTCTCTTTCAAGCCGGTAGAAAGTCCCGCCGAAATAGCTTTCGAAGCTCTGCGGACGATCCTGCCTCCCAAAAAGCTCTTCTTCATCCCCCGGGAGACCCTTCTTCGTTACGAGAAGGACAGCATCGAAGAAGTCAAGCCCGAGGAGAAACGTCAGGTGCTCTTCGGTGTCCATCCCTGCGACCTTGCCGGTCTCGGGATCATGGGCGAGATTTACGGAGCCGAGCCCCGAGACCCTCACTATCTGGCCCGCCGGGAAATGACCATCGTCGTGGGGCTGTCCTGTATGCCGGACAAGCATTGCTTCTGCAAATCGATGGGTACAGACTCCCCCAGGGAAGGCTACGACATCTTCCTCACAGAGCTGGAAGAAGACTATTTCATTCAAGTGAAAAACCAGCGCGGTCTCATTCTTGTCGATGCCGCCCCGGATCTTTTCGAAGAAGTGGACGCCCCGGATAAAACAGCCTACAAAGAATACTGGAGCAGGCGGGACAAGGCTTTCACCTGCGGTTTCGAAGAAGACAATATCCAGTCGCTCATGGATATCGAAGCCAATAACCAGATCTGGGAAGACCTGGGCAATCGCTGCCTGAGCTGCGGCAATTGCACCCCGGTCTGCCCTACCTGTTATTGCTTCGATGTTTTCGATGTGCCCAGCCTCCACGCCCAGCAGGGGGACCGGGTCAGAGAGTGGGACAGTTGCCAGTTCGTGGGTTTTGCAAAAGTGGCCGGGGATTTCAATTTCCGCCCGGGTCCTGTGGATCGCCTGAAATTCTGGTACCGGCACAAATTGCACGGCTTCGACGATCCTGCCGGCATTCCCACCTGTGTAGGCTGCGGGCGATGCACCGAGAGCTGCCCCAGCGGTATCGACGACATAGTCAATGTGGTGCTGCGCTTGCAGGGCAAGCCTTCGAAATTGATAACCGACAAACAGAAAGAAAAAGGGGGTGAGGACTGAGATGTTCACCAGATGCGATACCACGCCATTCATGCCGATCCAGGCTCGAATCAAATCGATCATCCCCCTGGCTCAGGACAACCATCTTTTCGAATTGCGCCTCGACGACCCGGGCAGCCTCGTCAACTGCCGCCCCGGTCAGTTCGTGCAGCTCTGGATCCCCGGCGCCGGTGAGGTGCCGATCTCGGTCTGCTCCGGCAGCGTGGACGGCGGGCTGGAGCTCTGCGTGCACCGCGCCGGCCGGGTTACAAAAGCTCTGTTCGACCTGGAGGAAGGCGACTGGGTCGGGGTCCGGGGTCCTTACGGGAACGGCTTTCCCCTGGAGCATCTGGAAGGCAAGAATCTCGCCCTTATCGCCGGTGGTCTCGGGGTGGCACCGATCCGCTCTCTCTGGCAGTACATCCTCGATCGCCGGGAGCGTTTCGGCAAGCTCATACTTTTCTACGGCATGCGTCACTCCCGGCTCCTGCTTTTCCGCCAGGAATTCAAATGGCTCCTCAGGCGGGGAGACATGGAAGTCTATATAGCCGCCGAGGAGGTGGTCGGTCCCGATCTGCCGGCAGCTTCCTGGCAGCTCGGACGGGTCACCGACATGATCCAGCTGGCAGACATAACCGAGGACTTCGAAGCAGCGGTCTGCGGTCCGCCGGTGATGTACCGGTATGTGGTGGAAGAGTTGAGAGCCAAGGGTCTCACCGATGACCGTATATGGCTCTCTCTCGAGCGTCATATGAAATGCGGTGTGGGCAAGTGCGGTCACTGTTATGTGGGTGGCACATTCACCTGTCGCAAAGGTCCTGTGTTCAGCCTCGATGAGCTCGAATTCCTGCCCGGGGTGGTGGAGTGCGCCTCATGAACGAGACTCGAAGCGTAAACGGCCAGAAGCTCCTGCCCTCCATCGCGGTGCATGGTCTCACCGGCTGCGCCGGAGAGCTCCTGGTGATTCTCGAGAATCTGGACAAGCTTCTGCCTTTCGTCAGAATCGCCAGCTTCCCTTTCGCCCAGACCCGCAACGAGGACAACAAGCCCGTCGACATAGCCTTCGTCGAAGGCAGCGTCAGCCAGCCTCATGATCTCGAGCGTCTCAACGACATTCGATCCAAAGCCCGCTGGCTGGTGGCGGTGGGCAATTGCGCCGTCTGGGGCTGTGTCCAGAAAGGCGGCTGCAACCGCTTCGATCGCCAGACAATGCTCAAAGAGACCTATGGTGCCGACTCCCCCATCGCCACGATGGAAGCCGCGCCCCTGGCGGATCATGTCCGGGTGGACGTAAAGCTCTCCGGTTGTCCGATCAATCCCACTCAGCTCCTGGCAGTCACCGCCAGCCTCCTGCGCGAGCATCTGCCCCTGATCACCAGCAAGCCGGTTTGTCTAGAGTGCAAGCTCAGGGAGAATCCCTGCGTGCTCATCGAGAACGATCTTCCCTGCCTCGGACCGATCACCGCCGGTGGTTGCGGAGCCCTCTGCCCTTCGGTGGGTGCGGCCTGCTATGGATGCTGGGGACCCTGCGAGGATCCCCAGGTGGACGCCATGGCCACAGTGCTCTCCGAGAAAGGCTACAGCCTCGACGAGGTGAGGACGCGTATACTCACATTCGGCGCTCCCGAAGCGCTGTTCGATAGAGTCAAGAAAGCACAATGAGTGAAGTGAGATGAGCGACAAAAGCAAGCGCAAAAGAATCGAGATTCCCGAGATCGTCAGAGTCGAGGGACACGCTGCGGTCAATGTGGATATCGAGGACGGCAAGGTCAAAAAAGTCGAGCTCGATGTCTTCGAAGGAACCAGATTCTTCGAACGCTTGCTTGCCGGACATTGCATGAAAGAGATTCCTCATATCTCCTCGCGTGTCTGTGCCATCTGCTCCACCGGTCATGTAATCGCAGCCATCAGGTCCGTGGAGCGCATCTGCGGTTTCACTGCCGGTAATGTCACATCGCTCTTTCGAGAGCTCATGCATCTGGGCATGATCATCGAGTCCAACGCCACTCATCTCTATGCTCTGGCGCTTCCGGATTTCCTGGGATTCGAGGATGTCTACCAGTTCGCCACCGAGCACCAGAAAGAATTCGGCACCTGGACGAATCTGCGCAATCTGGGAGCCAGGATCCAGACCCTCGTCGGCGGCCGCCCCTTCCATCCGATCAACCTGCAGGTCGGAGGCTTTTCCAGCTATCCCTCACCGCAGTCCCTCCTCGAGATCAAAGATCTCCTGGCGGCTCACAGACAGGAAGCCATCGACACGGCGCAATTGCTCATGACTCTGGAGCCGCCGGTAAGACGCACCAGCGAGCCGGTCTTTTTGAGTCTCGTTCCGGAAGGCGATCATTACGGCTATTTCGGTGATCATGTGGTGAGCAGCGAAGGTCTCAGCGCCGGCATCGACGAATATACCGACTATCTCAAAGAGGAGCCGGTGCCCCATTCCCACGCCAAGCGCTCTTCAGCGGCAGGCAAGCCGTTCATGGTGGGCTCCCTGGCCAGACTTCATTTCTTCCACGAAAGACTGACCAGGGAAGCTGCGCTTCTTTACGGAAGCTCCGCCATGAAGCGCGGAGACACCAATACGATCTGGAACAATCTCAGCCAGGCTATCGAGGTGGTGGAAGCCTTCGACCGGGCAACCGCGATCGTCGACACCCTGACTGGATGCCGCGAGCAGTGGCAGAACGCCGCCAGCCTCAGCAAAGTCGAGCCGGTGGCCGGGCGCGCTGCGGGAGCAGTGGAATGCCCCCGGGGCACCCTCTACCACGACTACACCCTGGACGAAGAGGGCAAGGTCGCCAGGGCGAACATGATCACGCCATCGGCTCAAAACACCTACAGGATCGAGCGAGACATCCAGGAGGTAGTGAGCGCGTCCCTCGAGAAAGACGATATGGAAGACGAAAAGCTTTCCGCCAACCTCGAGACCCTGGTGAGAGCCTACGATCCCTGCAACACCTGTGCCACGCACATGGTAAAGATTCGCCGCGTTAATCAGTCTCACGGCTGATTCTAAAGATGGTTGAATAAGAGACCCTATTGATTCACACTTTAAGAAACAGGTTAAGGATGAGGATGAGGATGCTATGAAAGTCATTTTGGCCCTTGATGAGTCCGAGTTCTCCGAAACAGCCATGCAATCCGTGGCAGGCAGAGACTGGCCGGCAGGCACCGAGATCACCATCGTCCACGTGGTGGACCTGGACATCGAGATCCATGACGGCAAAGAGACCGATGACCTGATGAATCTCAGCCCCTACAAAAAGGGGATCGTCGACATGGCAAAAAAATTCATCGACACCCGGGTGTCTGAGCTGGCTGAAAGGCTTCCTGACTGCAAAATCAAGGGAACGGTTCTCCAGGGCAGACCGTCCGACGCCATCATTTTCGTTGTGGACCGGGACAGACCCGACCTGGTGGTCCTCGGCTCCCACGGACGGACGGGGCTGCCGCGCCTGATCCTGGGCAGCGTTGCCGAGGCGGTCCTGCATCAGGCTACCTGCTCGGTGGAAATCGTCAAGCATCGCAAGCCCGGAAGCAAAGACGACCAGGAAGAGAAAGAATCGGCGAAAGGCTATGTTTTCCGCGGCTGAAGCCGAGAGGAGTGGGCTAATGGCAAAGTTTATAAAGAGCTTCGATGAGATCTCCCTGGCTGATGTGCCGCTGGTGGGCGGGAAAAACGCCTCCCTGGGCGAGCTCGTCAAAAGCGTCGCCATTCATGGCATACAAGTTCCCCACGGATTCTGCGTCACCGCTCCCGCTTACCGCCTGATCCTTGAAGATGGCAAGATCAAGGACGAGATCGAGAAGCTTCTCGAAGGTGTCGACAAAAGCAATCTGGACGATCTCTCCAGCCGAGCCCGGGCCTGCCGTGTCCTGATAAAGAAAGCCGGCATACCCGATGCGGTGGCGGAAGAAATCCGCCAGGCTTACCGCAAGCTCTCCGCCGAGCACGGCCACGAAGTCGATGTGGCGGTGCGCTCCAGCGCCACCGCCGAAGATCTCCCGGACGCTTCATTTGCCGGGCAGCAGGAAACCTTTCTCAATATCCGGGGCGAAGAGGCGCTGCTCGAAGCCTGCCTCAACTGTTTCGCCTCCCTTTTCACCGATCGTGCCGTCTCCTACAGGATCGATAAAGGCTTCGATCATATGGTCGTAAGCCTCTCCATCGGCGTCCAGAAAATGGTGCGCTCCGACCTCAGCTCCTCCGGAGTGATATTCACTCTCGACACCGAGAGCGGTTTCCGGGACGTCGTCCTGGTCACTTCCTCTTATGGTCTCGGCGAGAATATCGTCGCCGGCAGGGTCGATCCCGACGAGTTCCTGGTATTCAAGACAACCCTGCAAAAAGGATTCGATCCGATTCTCCGGCGCCGGGTGGGAGCCAAGCAGTACCGGATGATCTATTCCGGTCACGGCACCAGAACAACCCGCAATATCGAGGTCCGTCCCGAAGATCGCGAGCGTTTCAGCATAAGCGATGCCGAAGTTCTCAAGCTGGCTCACTGGGCATGCACCATCGAGCACCATTACAGCGAGCTCTACGGCAGACCCACAGCCATGGACATCGAATGGGCCAAAGACGGCAATGACGGCCATCTCTATATCGTCCAGGCCCGCCCGGAGACGATTCACAGCCCGAAAGAGACCACTGTGCTCGAAGCCTTCCGACTGGAGACCCGCTCCGAGGTACTGGTCACCGGGCGCTCCATAGGTGAGCGGATCGGCTCGGGTTCGGTCCGGACTATCGGGGACGCCTCCGAGCTCGGTCTTTTCAAAGACGGCGAGGTCCTGGTAGCGGACATGACCGACCCGGACTGGGAGCCGGT
>JAGQHH010000145.1 GCA_020431945.1 Cyanobacteria bacterium HKST-UBA02
ATCCGGGCTACGGCTATCCGGGCTATAGAAATCCTCCTTTCTTCTACAGACCACAAAGGAGATACCCGCCAGCCTACGTGAATCCCTACCAATTCAGGGGCTGGTAGAAATCCGGCCGAGATCAACAACCAATCACCATATACGGGCAGGACTCCTGGAATTCAAACCAGAATCCTGCCCGGGGAGGAACTATGTTCACTGTTTCTTGCCTGGCAGCAGCAGCTGCCGGAGCCACGCTAGGTTATGTTTTCAGCTGGTCGGTCCGCACCCAGAAACCCTCCATGACCGAGCTCAGCTCTCTCATCGCGACCATACTGGGGGGATCGGCCATCTCCACAATCACCCGGCTCAACTGCCCGGAAAGTCTCACTTATTACATCCTAGGTGTTGCTGCCGGCTTTTTCATCTATCTGCTGATGGCAATCTTCAACTGGAACTACTTTCCAAGAAATGCAATCGGTCAGACCGTACCGCCGCTCTTTCCCTTTCATCATGTGAGCCGGTGCGGCCAGGGAGCGAAAGCCGACACAGAAAGGAGCACGAGAAAGCAATGAGCTCCCTATCAAGCATGACGCTCTCTGTGATGATAACAGCCGGGCTCGTCTTTACAGCAGGCTGCGGTGCAAGCGATTCGAAAGACGGCACCCTGCCTTTTCCCGATCGGAGAAACTCCTCGCCGTCCGTTCATTTCGGGGGAGGGAAGCTGCGTCTGATCAAGACTACTTATCACTCTGACGGTTACACCAGAAAGACAGAGGAAATGAGCCTCGACGACGGTAGCACCGTCCTGTCCGAATTTTCCGAAAAAGGGCTGCTAAAGAGAATCGAGGAGCGCTTTCCCCCTGTCGGCAAAGACGGAACTTCCAGCGGACCCCGAAGGAGAATCTCGACTTTCAAGGATGACGGAGAGATAGAAAGCGATTTAATGCTCCGCACTGACGGCACTGTGCTTGGTATCTCGACATCCGTCGAGAGCACGTACCAGACAATAATCTATGACCGGACCGGCACAAAGCCGACGGAAGTCTCGATACTCGACCGGAAAGACGGGAAATGGGAGCTTCGCCACCTTGTGACGTACCGCGATGACGGCTCGGTAGAAACCAGAACAATTCGAGCTCCGGATCTGAGGTACGAGCGCACCTTCTTGGACAAGAGGGGCACAGCAATTCGCAAGCAATACTGGAATCGAAGCAGGACGGCGGTTCGCTCCCTTGATTATAGCGCCGGGGGCAAGAACGTGAAACAACAGATCGACGAGTCCGCCCAGGAGACTACCGTTATCGACTATGGAGGCGGAGGAAAGATCGCACATATGCGCCAGCGCATACAGGACATGGAAGTTGCCACCATATTCGACTCCAGGGGAACAGCCAGATTCCGCCAGATCTGGATGCATGAAAAGACAGACTCGAAAGATGAGAAGGTCCAGCTTTCGAGAATAGAGGAAATCACAGGAGCCAAGAATGGTCGCCGGAGCTTCTATTACTACCCTGATGGAATAACGATCCAGGTGGTTATCGAAAAGAGCCGGAAGGGAAACGAGGAGACAATCTCTACCTACGACCGGGGAGGACTGCTTATCAGGGTGGAAAAAAGAGACGGGTCCGGAAGCTTGCTCAGAAAAGAAGAATACGCCGGCGGCTTGCGCCGCGCTCCGTCAATTCCTGAAGAATACACGCGCTATAGACCGTTCAGTATGCCGCCATCGAGCCTGACCGGAAGACCCCGGGCAAGAAGGCTCTCCGACGCGTCCTGATTCAACGACACTCTTCAACTCAGCCTCAATCAACCCGGAGGTACACAAGCATGATTACTGTCTTTACGGCACTGACCGTTCTGTCGGCACTGGCCTATATCATCCTTGCCCGACTGGCCGTCGACCTGTTCAAAATCGGGTCGAGAACCAAACCTGTTTTGCTTGGTCTGGAGATCAAGCACCTCGAGAGTCGAGCACGACTCAACGGAGCAACGTGCTGCTTGTTCTACGCAGCAACCATGATTAGCCAAATGTACTACCAGAGCTGGATTCACATCACTATCGCCACTCTGAGCCTGGCAGCCGCCGGAAGCTGCGCCGTCTATCTCAATAGCGCAATGGACCTGTCCAAGCGGTGATCCGCTATTTAGGATGGCTGTCAAAACCTCTTCACCTCAAGGTTTCCGACGCCACCTGCACCCTGAGCGAGCGCGGCAAAACCATGGAGGATAGCTGGTTCCGCAAGCACGAGCTGGAGCTGATCGAAGCCGCTCGCGCCCGACGGGAATCAGAAGACTCGCATTCGTGCGGCATGCTCGAAAAGGAGAGATGCTGCGACGAATGTTGATACCAAGCCACTGACGAGGGAGCAATGAAAATTTTTGGGTTCCTGAAACAAATTCTTGTGCTTGGCTTCGGATTGACATACGCATGCTTTTCGACAATCGCTATTGGAGCGGTTTTCGGTTATGCACCCATGCTCCTGTCCATACTGGCAGCCGCCATTGCAGTAGCAATCGTCAATGACTCTGCCAAAGGATAGGAGGACAGCGATCAGGTGCCCGCTCGGGCAAGCGGATTTTCCAGGGCGCCAGGTCTGCGACCGGCTTCCGGTTTGCGTGCAGGGACTGCTCGCGTAACCGGAAGCGAGGGCAGAAGCTGCTTCCTGTGGGTGGCTTTTGCCTGGCCCGGAAATGAACCGTTAAAAACCCGCGCAAACCACTATCCGCTATAGTTACAATAATTCGAAGCGAATTACGAAGCAAGCCGCCCACGAAGTTCAGTATCTGCCACGAATGACATCCCGGAGCACCCGCTGGCTACCGCGGGTGCTTTCCCTGCCCATTCGGTCGAGGATTCGCTCGCCTGTGCCAGGACCGCGACGGTTTCCACTCTGCATGCCGCGGAAGAACTCGTCGACCACTATCTCGCCACCACGCCTGATAGCATTATCGGCCTGGCCGAAGGTTTTCTCCTGGAGCCGATCGCCGGGAGTCTTGAAGACATCGACCTCTGTCTGACCATAACGTCCATTCACCACGGCTCTGGCATCATCCAGAATGCCGTCGCCATTCTGATCGATCAGGCTGACATTACCGTACTGAGGCTTCGATTCCTGCACCTCGCGCATCGCCTCGAGCATGCCGGGATCCCGGCCGAAAGTGCTGTAGCGGCTGTAGATATCCTGGCCGCGGGATGCCCGACCGAGCATTATGTCAGCTTGCTGGAGATGTGGGTCTCGAGATATCTCCCTTTGAGTCAACGGCCTGAATCCGTCGCCGCTCTCCTGAGATCGCCCCGAGCGGCCGGGACCAGAAGGTCCCTTGCCGCTTTCGGGAGCACCCCTTTCGACCGGGAAAGCTGCATTACTGTCGTAAACATCCTCGACTGATCCGTCGAGATGGCGCGATCTGGCATCATCCATAATACCATCACGATTGCTGTCGAAAAGCTGGACATTGCCGAAAAGCTTCATGGTATCGGTGCTGGACTGAAGGTCCTGCATCCGGGTGAAAACCTCCTTCTGCTCGGAGGGCGTAAGAGAGTTGTAGCGATTCGAGATATTTTTTCCGTCACCGGCTTCCGACATGATCGTGAAGGCAGCATCAGCGGAGTTGAAGTGTTCCATGACCAGCTCCAGAGAAACGAGGAGGGGTGCGATAGGGTGTCTTCCCTTTGCACACATGATGCCTCGAAGTTGTAACATTGCTATTACAGAGCTAGGAACTCCGCTCATCCCTGAGCCTGTAACCGATCCGGTGCCTGGTCTCGATGACCGAGGGCTCGCCCTGACGGTCGATTCGCCTGCGAAGCCTCTGCAAGGTCACTCTGACGGTGTCGGGCGAAGAATCGGACTCCGACTTCCAAACCCTGTCGAGAAGAGCTTCGGTATCGAAGGTCTGGCCGCGATTGCGCATGAAAAACTCGAGCAGGGCAAACTCCTTGGGAAGAAGGTTGATCTCCTCACGGCCGCGAAATACCTTGTATGCAACAGGATCGAGAATCAGATCCTCGAAGACGAGCTGATTGGCATTAAGCTCGGCCGGACGTCTTAGCAGGGCTCGTATCCTGGCAGAAAGCTCCCTGGTGTCGAATGGCTTGGTGAGATAATCATCGGCCCCCGCATCCAGCCCGTTTGCCTTGTCCTCGATGGCGTTCTGGCCGGTCAAGATGAGCACCGGCGATTTGCCGCCCGACCGCCGGTAGGCCTTGAGGACCTCGATCCCGCTCTTCTCCGGAAGATGAAGGTCGAGGATCACGAGGTCATAATTGTAGAACTTCAGACGATCGACAGCATCGTCTCCACGATGCACTACCTCGGCAACATGGTGCTCATGCGCCAGCCAGTCTTCAATCATACCGGCCATATCGATATCATCTTCGACGATAAGAATCTTGGCCATTATCTACCTCTGCCTGTCAGACCAGTGGAATCTCGAACCAGAACGTGCTCCCCGAGCCGACCTCGCTGTCGACACCGATGATACCACCATGCCTGTCGATAATCGACTTGGAAATCGCCAGCCCGAGACCGACATTCCCTTTCCCTCTTGATGCCGAGGGATCGACCTGTTTGAATCTCTCGAAGATCATCTGCCGGTGCTCTTCCTTTATGCCCGGACCGTGATCGATTACGCTCACCCTCGCAAAGTCTGCCTTGCGGTGGCTGGCAATGTTGATCTCGGACCCTTCCGGCGAATACTTGACGGCATTGCCGATGAGATTGATCACCACCTGAATGAGCCTGTCGGCATCCGCACGAACGGTCAGGGCAGCCAGATCGGTGACAAGCTCTATCCGTTTGATACTGGCCGGTCCGCGAGAAGCCTCCACTGCCCTGGAAAGAGTATCTTCGAGATCGCACTCGCGAAGCTCCATCTGCATTTTATCCGACTCGATAGTCTCGAAATCGAGAAGCTCCTGAATAAGCTTGACCAGCCTTGTTATGTTGCGCCGAGCCACGCCGACTTTGCTCACTCCTTTCTCGGTGAGGTCGCCGTAGGTTCCTTCCACGAGCAATTCGAGAAGCATCTGCAATGAGGTCAACGGTGTTCTCAATTCGTGGCTTAGAATCATGATGAATTCCTGCTTGAGCCTTTCGATTTCTTCCTTTTCGGTGACATCAACGATAAGGGCCATATATCTCTCCGCTTCATCGGTCTCGATGCGATGGCAGGTGAGCTCGATGGGAAACCGGCTCCCATCGTGCCTGTAGGCATTGCAAGCTATCCTGTTTCCGGGGAGCTCGGAAGGGTTGAACTCGAGCACGACATTCCCGTCCATGGCCTTTGACTCCCCCTGCGCGGAAAACAGGCTCGAAAGCGGCTTTCCCGAAGGCGAGCCGGGGAATTCGAACATTTCATGCAGTGCCGGATTGCTCTGCTCGATGATCCCGGATGCATTACAGATGACCAGGCCGACAGGAAGGTTCTCGATAATGGATCGAAAACGAGCCTCGGCGATCCGCACGAGTACCTCGCTCCGCTTCATCGCCGTGACGTCGTGACAGACACAGATATAAGAACGCTCCTCATCGGACCAGTGCGCCGTCCACAGGGCATCGGCCATGCTCCCGTCCTTTCTTCTCAGACGCGCCTCGAGAGAGACACTGCTGCTAATTCCTTGTTTCTCGTCTTCGAGAAAGCCGAGAAAGCGATCGTGATCTTCTGCCGGCATCATCTTTCCAACCCTGGTGCCAAGAAGCTCGTCTGACTCATAGCCCCATAGATCGAGGCAGGCAGTGTTCACAGAGACGAATTTTCCATCCGCGGAAATAGAGCAGATCACGTCCCGGGCGCACTCCACCAGAGCCCGCTCCTTTCGAGTCAGCGCCTCGATGGACGCAGCCATGCTGCGAAAGGCGCGATCCAGCTCGGCCAGCTCATCATCGCCTTCCTTTTCGGGAAGCAGCTCCAGACCCGAGGTCAGACGCACGCTGTTCTCACGCATCATGCCGACTCGCCCGGTGATGCTTGCGGAGAAATACCGGAGAAGCGCAAGGCTGACCCCGACATTGATAATGAACCCGACGCGCAAGCACAACTTTACTGTCTGCCGGAGCCTCGCCTGGTTCTCGACGCTCTCCTCTTCAGCATACCGCTCGTCCCGGGCCAGATCGTGAAGGATCGAGGAAGCTTCCTGAGCGACTTCCTGAAGGGCTGGAAGCCGAGCCATTACTCTGTCCATCTCGTTATTCTCGATCTTGATTCGGATATCATCAGCCCGTTTCATCGCATCAGAAAAGGTTTCCTTGACAAGAAGCGCTTTCGCTCTTTTCTCGGGGTGGTCCTTGAGAAGCTCTACCAGCTTGTCTGCTTCCACCGGAAGCTCCTTGACGGCGCTGAGATAGTGGTCGTTGAAGGTATCGGTCCGGGTGTATCCGTATCCCACCGAGCCCACCACAAAATCGAGGATATGCCTGGCAAGCATGCCGGTAGCCGAGTTTACTTTCCTGGCTAAAGCCTCCTTCTCTACCTCCTTTTCGGTCTGGTGAAGCAGAAGACCGAGAGTCAGTATGAAAACAAGCTGGAAAGCTAGAGGCATTGCTACCAGCAAGAGCCCCTTCTGGCCGACTTTGAGATCGAGTAGAGACTTGAGGAGTGCCATCGGAAAGCCTCTTAATGCTCTTAGAGAATAGCAGAGAAAACTACTTGTTTGGCTCCGGCATTGAAGCTGTCAAGAAAGAGCAACATGACTCCTCTGCTATCCTGGTCTCCATGCTCGAATCCATGTCGAAAATTTTCCGAGTTATCGCCTGGACCG
>JAGQHH010000146.1 GCA_020431945.1 Cyanobacteria bacterium HKST-UBA02
ATCAATACAGGGGTCGTTTTCTTCGTGGCACGAAACTGCTTCAGGACGTCCAGACCTTCCATTCCCGGTAGATTCCAGTCGAGGACGACCAGGTCGTAAGTATAGAGTTTCAGGCGACTGAGAGCCTCCGCGCCATCCGAGACGATCTCGGTGATATGGTGGTCGTTGTCCAGCCACCGCCCGATCATCTCGGAGAGCTCGGAATCGTCTTCGACCACGATGATTTTTGCCATTTTCTTTCTCTGGAGCCGGTCAGACCACGAGGTCGTCCCTGGGTACTGTAAACCAGAAAGTGCTTCCTTTACCAGGCGCGGATGTTACACCTATGGATCCCCCGTGGCTCTCGACAATCCACTTGCAGATGGTGAGTCCGAGACCGGTACCTTTGCGGACCGTTTCGTCGGCGCGGTCGGCTTGCTTGAATCGCTCGAACACCAGCTCGAGCTTGTCCTCCGGTATACCGGGACCCTGGTCCTTCACCTCGACGCGCACGAAGTCGTCGCCCTCCACAGCAGCGATGGTGACCCTGGACTGGCTGGGGGAGAATTTCAGGGCATTACCCAGAAGATTGACCAGGACCTGGACAATACGATTGCTGTCGATCCAGGCCTCGATCTTTCCGTCTACTTCGGAGACGATCTCGACCTGCTTGCTCTGGGCAATACCGGCTACCGAGCCTATGGCTTCTTCGACAGTGTTCTTGAGTTTCACCATGGTCGGGCTGACTTCCATCCGTCCGGACTCCAGGCGCTCCATGTCGAGGATGTTATTGACCAGACCCATGAGCCTGTTGATGTTGGAGTTGGCAGTCTTGAGCTTTTTCATGCCGATATCGGAAACCGAGTCTTGGAGCTTGTGCTCGAGATATTCGTGAGTAAGGAGCACCGCGGTCAGTGGCGTTTTGAGATCGTGGCTGACCATGGCGATGAAGTCCTGTTTCATTCTCTCGATCCGCTTCTTCTCGGTCATGTCATAGATGACACAATAAAAAGCGCGGTCCGTGACCGACCAGGAAATAGACCAGGACGTAGCGGATATCGAGCCGTCTGCTTTGCGTACACCAGCTTCTACTCTTCGATCTTCTTCCTTTTGAACGGCTTCGAAAAACTCTCCGACAAAACGATCCCGGTCCGCCTCATCGCATAGATCGACCAGGCGGGTGCCGATCACCGATTCGGGATCTAGCCCCCAGAGCTGTTTGACCGCGGGATTTATGTCCTCGACGGTGAAGTCCTCGCCGACGGTGCAGATCACCTCCGAGGCGTTCTCTATGACAGCGCGAATCCTGCGTCTGAGAAGCTGGAGGGAGTCGTGCAGGTGATGGAAGGTCGCATCGAGGTCAGCAAGCTCATCGCCACCTTCGAGGGTGTGGACAGGCTCTTCGCCATGCTCGAGGAGCGCGGCATTCTCGGTGAGCATGTAGAATCTTCTCGCAGTGGATGCGTTGAAATAGGCTGTCAGTCCGAATGCCACAAGAACGCTCAGAATTATGGACAGGAGAAGAACGCTCAAGATCAGCTGGTCCATCGTTTGGATCTGGTCTTGCTGCTCGCCCATGGATCGCTTTTGAATTCGAGCCAGATCGTCCGTTACCTGGAAGAGGTCGTCCATAAATGTCTGATGCTCCATCCAGGCCATGGCGGCGGCATCGCGATCGCCTTTGTCATAGCTTTCTTTGGCTGTGGTAAAGCCTTTGTCTAGTTTGCTTATGAGGTCCAGGATCCGCTTCCAGATCGCCTCTTCCTCTGCATCCTGGCTGGCCAGTCTCTCGATCGCCCTGGCTTCCTGATGCATGGTCCTGGCACAGCGCAAGATGCGCTTTTCCACCGATTCTGACGGATTAGCATGGCTGAGGATCAAGAGGGACGATCGTTGCATATGAAGCGCGAGGATTGAGTTTATGTGCGCGACAAGCTGCTTTGCATGTGCTTCTTTCTCCCTCTGCGCCTCTGCTTGATTGCGCAAGCCCAGCAGAACGCCGACCAGGGCGATCTCGAAGATGACCGGGACGGTAACGACGATGAGGAACTTCTGAGAGAGCTTGAGACTCATGGGTAATAATCCGCTTAAAGCTCCGGCTAATTTAGCATATGGCGCTTTAATCTTGGTGCCCGGAAAATGCCAGGTCCTTGCCATGACAATCGACAGCAAGAGGAGAGCCTATTATGTCCAAAGGTTTGGAAAGAGTCGAAGCATACGGCCCAGTGGAGGCAGAATCAGGACGGAGTGCCGAAGAGCTGGCCAGGGAGCGAATGCTCCTGGACTGCTTCGGAATTGCAGGCAGACCTTCGATTGACAGGAAGGAGCGGCAGGCGATCAGGAATGCGGTGGAAGAGGCGCACAGTCTCGATCTCGGTTCCCCCAGCAGACCAGCGGTGACCCCGGAGATCCGGAGCGAGATCAGGCAGGCAGTGCGAAGATACAATGATTGTCGATAGTAGATAATGGTAGAACAATCGAGAGAAGGAAGAGGATCATTCCTCTACCTTCTCTCGATTCCGGCTCCTGCCGTATGCGATTAGCCGATGAAGATCGAGGTTCCTCCGATCTTGACCTCTTTCCCGGCCAGTTTCGGGCAGCCCGCGACATAGACACTCTGGACGCTCCCTGGCAGTTCGGGCAGGTCTACCAGGGCGGTGCACTGGCTGATGTGAAGGTGCGACAGGCTTCTCGGAAGGCGGACGAGGGAGCCCAGGGACGGCAGGTTGTGGAGCGCGATGCCGGTTACCGAATCGGGGATCGCCGGCAGTGTGCCGAGATTGCGCAGGTCGAAGAGCTCGAAGGAGTTCAGCGAACCCGGGAGAACGGGAAGCCGAGTCATCAGAGGGCAGCCTCTCAGGTAAAGCCTGGTGAGGTTGCCGGGCAACACCGGAGCGCACTCGAGCTGGAAGCATCGGTCGACAAAGAGCTTCTGGAGTGATGCCGGAAGCGGTGGCAGTTCCAGGAGCTCATCATTGTTGCGCACGTCGAGTTCTTCGAGGCGCGCGGGAAGCTCAGGCAAGAGCTTGAGGGAGGTGCGGTGCAGGGTGAGGCTCTCGAGACTCGCCGGCAGATCCGGTAACCGGACAAGACGAGGCGAGCCCATGATCGAGAGGCGGCTCAGTCGCGAGGGAAGCCTGTCGATTCTGGCGAGCCCACCGCTGAAGTAGAGATGAAGAGCCGACAGCCCTTCAGGCAGTCGGCCGACAGTGCTCATGCTCGGGCAGTGGTCGAGGGTGAGGGTCTTGAGGCACTGGGGCAGGGCCGGCAGTTGTGCCAGCCAGGGACAGTTCTCGATGACGAGGCTTGTGAGACCGAATGGCAGGGCTGGCAGACCCTCATCCGCCCAACGCAGGCTGCTGAGCTTGAGCTCTCTGATATCACGGTGGAGCCACAGGTAAGTGGCGAGTTCTTTCTTGGATTCGAAGGTCATGTTTTCTTAGCTCTAGATGCTAGTAGCTGGAATGCTCGGCTCCATTTCGTCGAAGAGGCGCTCGAGGGATTCGATCTCTTCGATGTAGTTGGCGGCGATCAGGCAATTGATCATGTCTCTGTAACTCTCGATTCGAACGAAGCCGAGCCCGACGAGATTGTCCGTGAGGACTGGCAGAGTAGCCATGGTCCTGGCCAGCTCGCATCTCATTTTTTCTTTCACGACAGCAAGGATCCGGCGTTCGAGCCTCAGTTTGGCGACGGATGCTGCAAACTCAGCCTCGTGTTTCGTGAGGGACGCGATTATCTCGTCGGCCTGTTCCGGCTTCCTCGCTGGGTTCAGAAGCGCCATCTCGGCGGCGTTCGCCAGAGCTTCTCTGATCGTGATGAAAGCGCCATCACGAATTTGCCTGGTGCGATCCGCGAATCCCTCTATGGCGAGTCGGCATTCTTTCAAAGCTTCGATGAGGCGGCACTGGTTGGCATCACCCATGTCGATGAAGTCCAGTTTGTGCCAGGATTGCGAAAGGGCTTTCCGAAAAGTGGTGCCACCATTGCGGTAGTCTTCGTAAATCAGCCACACTGACTGAAATGCGCGATGGGTGAGATGGTGGATTCCCCCTTTGAAAATTCTCACCGGCTCTCCAGGGGCGAAATCGCGATAGGGAGCGAGAGCCCCGGCAATGACCCGGGCTACCAGGGCTAGAGGACTATCTTCCGGAAGTCCTGGCAGGCGAGTCTCGATTTCTGCGAGCTCGTTCCGGAGGGCGATCACGATCCGGTAGGTGGCGAGGAAGAAAGCAGAGGCGAGAAGGAGCCCGTGAACGCAGTCGAAACGGGCGAAATTCTCCTCGATCAGCGCTGTCCGGCGCTCCTGGCTGCGCAGGCGCTGCAGACGGCGCAAATCGTCTTGCAGATAGCTCTCGCGCATGGCGTTCTGAGCGCGGTGAAACTCGATGGCCTCGATTCTACTGACCCGGAAGTAGCGGACATCGTGATCGGTGTCCTGGCGTAGCATGTCGGGGTTGGAGCGGAGCGATTGGAGCAAGTCGAAGAGCTGACCTTTCTTCTGGTCCGTCAGGTCCGGGATCTCGAGAAGAGCTGCGTATTCGTTTTTCGACATGGTGGTCCTTTCAGGCAGTCAGGTTTTTCTGGCGGGGCGGCAGTTAGATAAACGCTGATTCGAGGTGGTGGTTGTCGTTACCTGGTGTTTGCGGCTGCCCCGGACGGGTCGAAAGGAGATACTCGAAAGTGACACAGCCAGACCTGAAAGAGAACCGGTTTATAGATCGGAAAAATTGATGAAAAATGTCAGACCGGTATCTCCGGGATTTCGGGTTGATCGGTATTCGAGGAGCTCAGTTGGGGATTCAGATGGGCTGGAACTGCCGACAAGCTGTCCTAGCGAAGCTAGCGAGGCGGCTTCTCAGATGAGCGATAGTCTTCGGATGCCTTCCCTGATGGCAGCAGGCTCCGGCTCGGCATAACCGAGGATGTATTCATTTTCCGGATGTGTGCCGGTATAGAACTGAGCAGTGCTCAGGATGCCCACACCCTGCTCTCGGGCGAGGTCCTCGAAAATGGCTGATTTATGTCCGGTTTCGAGCCTGGCCAGGAGGTGCAGCCCTGATTGATGTCCGTGTATTGTCGCCCGGCCTGGAAAACAGGTAGCCAGGGCGTCGATCAAAGCCTGGCGCTTTTCTGAGTAGACCACGCTCATTTTTTTCAAGTGACGCCTGTAGCTTCCATCCAGAAGGAATCTTTCGAGAGCTGCCTGGAATATGGTTGGTGGTTGATCTGCCATCTGCTCCCGGGCCAGTTCATAGGCCTTTGTAAGGTTGCCGGATCCGGGAAGAACCAGGTAGGCAAGCCCAAGAGAAGGGAAAATCGTCTTGGCGAAACTACCGACGAAGATGACACTATCGCCGCCGTCCAGGGACTTCAACGGAGCCAGAGGTTGTCTCGTGTAGAAGAACTCGCTGTCATGCTCGTCTTCGATAATGACGGCACCGGTGCGCGATGCCAGGTCGAGAAGCTCCAGGCGGCGCTGCAGGCTCAGGGCTGAGCCAGTCGGATACTGGTGGCTGGGTGTCAGGTAGATGAGTCGAATGCTGCCTGCCTTCAGCCCGACCAGCGGTGCTGTCTTGATCCCATCCGAATCGACCCCCAGAGGTTTGATGCTCGCGCCTCTGCTCTTGAAGGTCCTTACAATCGGCTGATAACAGGGATTCTCGACGATGGCGACGGCGCTCGGGTCCAGATGGATGCCGGCGATAAGCGACAGGGCCTGAGGCAGTCCGTTGACGATGAGAATCTGGTCGGTATCGCATTTGATACCGCGAAAGCGAGCCAGGTGCTGGGCGATTGCTTTGCGCAGAGGCTTGAAGCCGAGGTGATCGGTTGGATAGTCGATCAATTGCCGGCGATTCCTCGCGGCGACCGAAGCCATTGTTCGGGTCAGGGCTTTGAGAGGGGCTCTGGCATGATCGATTCGCCAGGGGTAGAAGCAGATTTCGCAATCCGGTGGAGTCTCATACAGGGAGCTGCCTTCTTCGAAGACCCTGGCCTCGGGAGAGAGGATCGCTTGCCTGGACTCTCTTGCTTTCCCGCTTCCGGTTCTGGAAGTAGCCAGGCTGAGCTCCCGGGCAACGGTGGTATGGGAGCCCGAAAGAGAGTCTATATAGCCTTCTGCTTTGAGCTGCTCGTAGGCCGCGATGACAGTCGCTCGCGCCAGCCCGCTGGAGCTCGCCAGGGCACGGCTGGAGGGCATGGGGGCGCCGGGCTCGAGCAAGCCTTCCAGGATAAGCCGTCTGACTTCTTCGTAAAGCTGCTGACTGAGCGGGATTCGTGAACGCTTCTTGAGCGAAATCGGCAGGTCTATGGCGATGGATTGTCTTGGCATTGGTACCGCTTGTAGTGTCGTCAGGAGAGGTTCGAGAGAAGTCTGGATGTCAAGAGATGTAGGGGTTAGCGCTAGTTTGCGCAGCTTCACTGGCCAGGGTTGTCAATTAATATCCAATCATGAAGCTTAAGATCTTGATGTATTTCTTGAATGGCGTACCCGCGGCTTATTAGTTTCTCTTCGTCCATATCGTCTCATATGACTTTTGAAAAAGCGCCAGAAATAACTGCAAGCAACCAGGGCCAGTAGAAAACAAAAACTCAGGGACTCGCGAGAGTTCTAGAGACAAGGCCACGCTTTTCGGGTCAAGGCTGCGCGCATGTTGCGGCGGCTGCGGGACGGTATCACCAGGACTCTTTCTTCAACCATGGAGAGATTCCAATGCTGCGCCATATCAAAGGCAAAAAGTTTCTTCCCCTGATTATCCTGATTGGGCTGGCGGTACTTGCCGGAGGCACCAATGTCTTCAGCGACGCCCTGCAGAATCAGGTGGTGGAGGTGTTCCGCAAGTATCTGGAGCAACTCGTGCCCATGTCGGCGAACATCTTCGCCGGACTGCTCATTCTCAGCCTCATGTATGTGCTCTACGACCCACTCACTGTCGGGGTCGACAGGGCTCTCGCGGCTACCAGTGCCAGCAACCGCGGCAAGGTCTTCGTGGCCCGCTCTCTTCGCCTGGCTTACTGGGTTGGAGCTGTGCTCATCGGAGTGAGCTTTATCGCCCCGGGGTTTTTCAGCAAGATTGCTCTGGGGGTAGGGCTACTGGGCGCCGCGCTCACGCTTGCTCTGCAGGGTCTGGCTAATGACCTGATTGCCGGCGTGATGCTGAGCTTCAGTCCCAAGGTCCAGGTGGGCGACGACATCGAGCTGGTCGGCTTGTCTGTCAAGGGCAAGGTGTCCGACATCGGCTATGTCATGACAGTGATCCAGGGTTCGGGGGAGCGTTTTTCCGTCCCGAACCGAGAGATCTGGTCCCGGGCTGTTCGCACGAGCCTGCCTAAGAGCTCGATCATCCGGCCCTGACAGGCACGTTCAGTCCTTATGGCTGCTCCCGCCGGGGGCAGCCCCCTTTTTTCCAACTTCAAAAGAAAAGGAAACCGTATATATGAAATTCTGGGTCAACAAATCCACCGATCTCAAGGGCGCCGGCGGTCAATTGCTGGTCGTCCCGTGTTTTTCCGGCGACTTCGCCGATGAAGTCGCTCTCGAGTCGCACTCCTTCGCTCAGATGAACGAGCTCACCGGCTCGAATCTTCTCAGCCAGGCCCGTGGCGAGGCTTTCGACGGCGCCAACGGCGCCCATGTGATGCAGTTCCTGGACGACCGCTTCGCCGCCGGCAAGGTCATGCTCCTTGGTCTGGGCAAGCGCAGTGCCGTCACTGCTGACACTCTGAAGGCGGCTTTCGCCTCGGCGTTCAAGCAGGTGAAGGCGAGCAAGGCTGCTGAAGTCACCTTCGACGCCAAGCCCATCCTCGCGGACGGGTTGTTCGGCGCCTACGAGCTGGGCCAGCTGCTGGCCATCAACGCCCGGGTCGTCGGTCACACCCTCAAGAACTACAAGACCAAGGCCGGCGGTGCCAAGGCCGACGTCCGTCTCGACACCCTGCGGGTGCTCACCGAAGCCGAGCACCAGGATGACGTGAAGCGCGGTCTCTACGCCGGTCGCTCCATCGGCTACGGCGTCAACCTCGCTCGCGACCTGATCACCACCCCGGCGGGCGAGCTCACCCCCATGCGTCTCATGGACGTGGCCAAGGGCATCGAGGCGCGCAGCCAGGGACTGGTGAAAGGCACCTATTACTGGGGCAAGCGCCTCAAGGAACTGGGCGCCAACGCGCTGATCGCCGTCGGGCAGGGCTCGGCGGAACCGCCGGTGCTCATCGAGCTCGACTACACCCCGCCCACCGGACCGACCAAGACCGTTCTCTGCCTGATCGGCAAGTCGGTCACTTTCGACTCCGGCGGTCTCGACCTCAAGCCCGCTGAGGGCATGCGCGAGATGAAGCGGGATATGTCGGGTGGTGCCACCGTTCTCGGTGCGCTGCAGGCGATCATCGACCTGAAGCTGCCCATCTCGGTGAAGGTCGTCATGGCTGCCACCGAGAACATGACCGGCTCCCGCGCTTACAAGCCCGGGGACGTGATCAAGAGCCTGAACGGTCTCACCATCGAGGTGGACAACACCGACGCCGAAGGGCGGCTCACTCTGGCCGACGCCATCGAGTACGCCAAGCGTCGCAACGTTACGCACATGGTCGACTTCGCCACCCTCACCGGCGCCGTGGTCTCCATCGGCGGTGACGTGGGCGCTGCCTGCTTCGGCAACAACGCTCAGTTCACCAAGACGGTGCGCGAGACGGCGGCGAGCCAGGGCGAGAAGATGCTCGAGATGCCCATGTGGCCCGAGCTTCGCAGCCTGATCGACTCGGACATCGCCGACCTCAAGAACTCCGGCGGGCGTCTTGCCGGCTCCACCACCGCGGCGATGTTCCTGAAGGAATTCGCCGGGGACGAGATCCCGTGGGTGCATGTGGACATCGCCGGCGTTGCTTTCCGTGGCCGCGAACTCGAGGGTCTGCCCAAGGGCGCTACCGGCTATGGCGTGCGCACGGCGGTGGCTCTCGCCTCGGTCCTCGCTCAGGAGGCTGCAGCTCAGAGCTGAGCCCTGTCTCTGAGGGGCGCGTCGGTCACCACCGGTGGCCGGCGCGCCTTCTTTTACCTGCCTTCTTCGCCTGCCTTCTGATAGAGTAATCTCGACTCAGGAGGGAAACCATGAAAGAACGGCTGTCAAGACTGCGTAAGGCAATGGCGAAGGAGAAGCTGGCCGGTCTGCTCATTCGGGTAACCGAATCAGGGCAGTCGACCCAGCCGAACAATCAAAACGTCCTCTACCTGAGCGGTTTCGGCGGCTCTACAGCGGTCCTCCTGGTTACCGCCCGACAGGCTTTCATCGTTGCCGATGCCCGGTACTACGAGCGGGCTCGCCTCGAGGCTCCCCACTTCCGCCTGGTCAAGATGAAGCGGGGCGAAAAGGCGACAGCCTGCATCAATCGAGCCTTCAAGCTGGCTCGTCTCACGAAGAGGAGCAAAGTCGCCTTCGAGTCCAGCCGTTTGCCTCACGATGTCTATCTCGCCTGGAGCAAAGAGCTCGAAGCGAATCTCGTAGCTACCAACCATCTGGTGGAGCGCCTGAGACAGTACAAGGACGAGGTGGAGCTCAAATTCCTGGCGAAAGCCTGCCGCGCCACGAGCAAGGTCTACAACGAGGTGGCGGCATTGATCAAGCCCGGGATGAGAGAGGTCGACGTCGCTCTCGAGATCGACATGCGCCTGCGCAAGCATGGCGCCAGCGACAACAGCTTCTCGTCCATAGTCGCCAGCGGTCCCAATTCGGCCATTCCTCACCATGCCACGGGTAATCGTCGTCTCAAAGCAGGCGAGCCCGTGGTGATGGATTTCGGTGGCGTGTTCGATGGGGGCTATTGCTCGGATATCACTCGCACCGTTTTCGTCCCCGGCAAGAAGCCGAGCGCGAAGATGCGGGAGATCTACCAGATCGTGCTGGAAGCCAATCGCCAGGCGCGGCTGGCTCTCAAGCCCGGCGTCAAATACCGGGAGTACGACGAGGTGGCTCGCGACTATATCATCCGGCGAGGCTACGGCAAGTATTTCACCCACGGTCTGGGACACAGTCTCGGACTGGAAGCCCATGACCCCTACGATTATGTCGGGGATCCCTTCGATGTCGGAGCCGTCGTCACAGACGAGCCAGGCATCTATATCGAGGGTGTCGGCGGAGTGCGTATCGAGGACGACCTGGTAGTCACCGAAAATGGTGCCCGTCGTCTGACCGGCGCACCTTACTGGAAGTTCTGAAAGGCTCAGTCGAGACGGGCGCCGATCTCGGTAATCGCACCGATGATCTTTTCGATGAGCCCGTCCACATGCCCGACAGTGGTGCCGGTGACACCTCTTCGTTTGCGCTCCACCAGCCAGTCCAGGAAGAGCAGACGCTCGAAAGCCTGGGCATAGGGCAGGGAGCGCTCGATGGCTTCCCTCCGGTAGCCGGACTCGTCGCAGTAAGCCTCGATGACGAGATCGCGGTGCTCTTTCAGGGCGCCGTTCTTATCGTGGTCGGAGGTGATGCTTGCCAGATCCAGCAGGGGAACGCCGATGATGGTGAACCAGGACCAGTCGATGATGAAGAACTTGC
>JAGQHH010000147.1 GCA_020431945.1 Cyanobacteria bacterium HKST-UBA02
AGAGCAAAGCTCTATCCCTGCCTTCATCCACAAAGGCTGTGGTGAGATTGGCCGGTTCGCCGGACCGTTCCCTCAAGATCAAGTTTCCGAAAAAGACTCTCGAGCCGCACACATCGATGATCGGTCATATCAAAGTGCCTGGAACCAGACTGAGCCCGGCAGCCGATGTCCTCATCCCGGGACTGGTGAGCACGGACTCCGGGAACAGGGACATTCATCTCACGGTTCCCATCTCTTCCCTTCCCTCAGCAGCAAGATAATTCAAAAGGGACACAACCATCCCAGCTTCATCCAGCCGGCGAACCAGCCCTGGACTTTCTCGGCGCTATCAGCTTCAGCCAGAGCGCGAGAAAGGGACTGCCCGCTGCCGAGGGCGGAGAGCACCTGAAACGCCTCCTTCTCGAGACGTTTGTAATAGATCTTGTTGTTGTGACGGTGCACCACCAGACAGATAGTCTCCGGGTCCGGAGGCTCACCGGGAGGCTCGTCGTCTTCGGTCTCGCTCCGCACTACACCTGACTCCCGGCTCTGGGGGCTTTTCTGCTTATTGAGAGCGATACTGAAATCGTCCAGGGGATAACCAAGGAAAAGCAGTGTCATATATGGTTGCAAACGAACCCGCAGCTCGTCGATATGGCCAGGATCGATACCGGCTGGATCGAGAGGCTCGAGCCCCTCCTCGTCATACGCGATCATCTGGGCCCATTCGAATCGAGCCATGTCGCAAGCCAGATCATAGAACGGCTCGACGAGAGCGGGATTGCTCTCGACGAAATCGCCCATTTTCGATCCAAGATCCCTGAGCATATAGGATCGCGAACCATGCTGCCTCAGATAGGCCCGCAGAAGATCCATGAAGCGACGCCCGCCCAGGACGAAGCGCAGACCGCTGAAATCCTCTTCGAGACTGTCGATCAGCCGGAACCAGTATTGCTGATTATAAATGGACAGCCTCTGAGAAGCAGCCATAGTTTCGCCCGGCTCGATAAAAATGCTCGCCCGGTCTTCCGGGATCTCGGTTCCAAGCGGCAGACGCAGGGACTCGAAGACGAAAGCTTGAATCTCTTCGAGACTGTGACCTCGATAGTTCTTTTCAGTCATCACCATCTCCCTGGTGCCTGTCCAGAATCACCCTGGCTTTGCCGGCTTCCGTCATGGTTTCCTGGAAAGAAGGGATCTTGTCGTCCCATTCCAGAAGAGTGTTCACCGCACCGAGCCTGGTTACTACCATCTCGTAGAGGTCCCAGACAGGATCGGGCACCGGATGATCGTGGGTGTCGAGGAGATAATCGCCCCGGTCGCAGGGACCGGCCAGATGTACCTGAGCGACACGCTCCATAGGCACTGCCTCGATATAGTGACAGGGGTCGAAGCCATGATTGACTGATGAGACATAGACATTGTTCACATCAAGGAGTATGCCGCAGTCGGCTTTCTCAGAGACTTCCAGGAGGAACTGCCACTCGCTCATCACCGAATCGGTATAGGTGATATAGCTGCTGACATTCTCCACACAGACCGGCAGCTCCAGAAAATCCTGCGCTTGCCTTATCCTTGAAGCGGTGTGCTTGACCGCTTCTTTCGTATAAGGAAGGGGCAGGAGGTCGTGACTCTGATACCCGTTCACGCTTCCCCAGCAAAGATGATCGGAAAGATACGGCGTCCCGGTGATCTCGGTGAGCTTCTTGAGACGTTTGAGATACTCCCGGTCATAAGGCTCCCGGCTGCCGAAGTAGAGCGACACGCCGTGCTGCACGACCCTGTAGTCCTCGACCACGGTCTCCAGGACTTCTCTGGGGCGCCCTCCCAGAGTCATGAAATTCTCCGAGATGATCTCGAAGAAATCCACCTGCGGCCTGTGCTTGAAAATATGCTCGTAGTGCGGGACGCGCAGCCCGATACCGACTCCCAGGCTGGTGTTGCCGTTAAATCTGTTGCCAGATGACATGCCGGATGTCTCGCTAAGAAAAGAAAACAGGGCCAGCCGACGCTGGCCCCATTGAATTCAAGCTGATTGAATCGACTGGTTTAGCCGCAACCATCTTTGCCTTTGCAGGAAGATTTGGCCTTGTCACCGCCGTCAGCAGCCTTGCCGGCATCGGCGCCTTCATCAGACTTCTTCTCTTCGGATTTGGCTTCGCCGCCTTCTTCGGACTTGGCTTCGCCGCCTTCGGTTTTGGCTTCACCGCCTTCTTCGGTTTTGGCTTCGCCGCCTTCTTCGGTCTTGGCTTCGCCGCCTTCTTCGGTTTTGGTTTCAGTGCTTTCGGTGGAAGGCGCTTCCGTACTTTCCGTCGTGGAAGGCGTGGTGGTCTCGGTAGAGGCGCTCTGACCGCCACCACTGCAACCCGCCAGCAATCCCGCCAGGGCGGCCGCGGTTATGGCAGCAACAGCCTTTTTGGTTTTAGAGGTATTCGATTCCATTTTAGGAAGTCTCCCTTCGTTGTTCTGTGTGCATATGTCGAATTAAAACACGCAGTCATGATAGCTTACCTATAAAAGTATGCAAGCCCACCCCCGCGACGGGGCTGGAAAAGCTTGCCTGTCCCGGCCCCGGGGATTGAAACACCTGTTAACACTTCGGTTTCAAGCAGCTATGATCTTAAGAGTGAGAAAAGGAGACTGGAGTGTCGTCCACCAGAGTTTTGATCGTCGAAGATCATGAAGCCACCCTCTACGGGCTCGAGGCTGCCATCAGCAGGGAAGCGGACCTGGAGGTTGTTGGCACGGCCAGCGATGCCGAGACCGGTCTGGCAATGGCTACCGCAGAAAAGCCGGATGTCGTTCTTCTCGATCTGCACCTTCCCAACCAGGATGGACCCCGGACCACCGTCCGGAGTTTCTGTGCGCTTCCCTCGAGCAAAATTATCGTTTTCTCAGCGGAAAGCCGC
This sequence comes from Cyanobacteria bacterium HKST-UBA02, assembly GCA_020431945.1. Next base: position 2,889 of record JAGQHH010000147.1, read on the forward strand.
CGTGCTTTCGTGCAAGCGATTCTCGAGCTGGGGGTGGCGGGCTATCTTCTCAAGTCAGAAAGCATGGCTACGGTTATCGATGCCATCAGACAGGTCTCCGGCGGCGAAAAGCAAATCAAGAGCCAGGCCATTGCCGTGGGCAAGGAGAAGCTCACCAGAGCTGAGTTCGAAGTCCTCAAGCTCCTCGCCCAGGGAATGAAATACCAGGACATAGCAAACGAGCGCCAGGCCTCCCCGGCCACCGTGCGCAAACAATGCGAGCTCCTCCTCCTCAAGCTCGGTCTGGACACCCGTGAGCAACTCATTGCCTGGGCTGTGGAGAACGGCTATGGCAACCTGGATACGAAGAAGTGAACTGGCTACTCGAGCGATTCGGTCATCTTCTGGGTCTCAAGCCGGACACCGGCCAGGGCTCTCGGCCTGCTCACCGGGAAGACGATCACGTCGACCGGAACCCGACGCCGGAACCTGCTCGCGGTGTCCCCGAGATCTCGCCTGGTCCTCCCCCGGCAGAGTCGATTCCGCCGGACGATTCTCTGGACGAGATCAAAAAATGGACAGGCAAGCTGGTAAATATAGCCAGCCGCCTCGATGTCGAGCCGGATTTCGCGCACGGGCAGAGAGGCGAATATGTGCACTTGAGCTCAGCCAGAGATGAGAGCAAGCGCATGTTCGACGAGCTTTTCCGCACGATCAACCAGCTTGCCGGCTCCTTCAACGATTCAGCCCAGAGAGCCGGCGAAAGGTCCCGGGTGCGCCTCTCGATAGCCGCCACCAATGACACCAGATTCAGAATCACATCCGCCACCCGCTGTCTCTCGGTTGTCCTCGAGACCGGACGTATTCAAGCTTATATACTGCCGGCTTCCGCCAGCTACGATCTCGACCAGAACGAGACACCGGATCGTTTGAAGCTCACTTTTATCCTCACCGACACTCTCTCTTCTCAGGGCGCCAGAAGCGCCTGGGTCGTTTGCGGTCTTCCCCTGACCGGCAACGACATACTCTTTCTCTCCAAAGCTCTTTTACGGGATCTGGTTATTCTTTCGAGCCTGGACATAGTAGCCGGCGAATCAGGAAAGAAATTCGAGAAAGCCGACAACATTCACCGGATTGGTATCGCTCGTGGTTTCAAGGACTCTCTCACGCTGAGCTCCGAAATCGGCAGAGATCTCGTCCAGGATCTACTGGTGGCCCAGCAGAATACGATCCAGAAGCTGCTCAGCCAGCAAGAGGAGATCCAGGCTTCCCTGGGACGGGATCTCCATGATTCGGTTCTCGCTGACGTCATGATGCTTTCCAGGCGACTGTCCAGCCCGGACGAGTTCGATCGAGAGCAGGTGCTCGAAACCCTGGAAGAGCTCAGCAAGTCGATCAGGGAAATCTGCCAGGGGCTCGTGCCGCGGGATCTGAAAGACTGGGGGCTGGAGACGGTCCTGGAGGACCTCGTGGACAAAGCCGGGGAGCGAACTCAGGCCGATTGCACCTTCTCGGTGGAAGGCAAGCTCCCGGAGCTGCCTTCTTCGGTGGAGTTGCACATCTTCCGCATCGTTCAGGAAGCCCTCAACAATGTCGAGAAATATGCCCAGGCGAGGCATGTCAGCGTCACTCTCAGCGTCGAAGGATCGGTCCTTTCGATTCTCGTGGAAGATGACGGCAAAGGCTTCGATACCAGGGATATAGTGGCGACTTCCACCGGAGGCTTCGGGCTTCCTTCGCTCAGCGAGCGGGTCGAAGTGATCAAAGCTTACTACCCGGCTCAGCTGAGCATCGATTCGGAACCAGGCAAAGGAACCAGAATCGGTCTCAAGCTCCAGCTCGGCAGCCGGCTTTTCGAAAGCAAGCCCGATTTCTAGAGAGCGTAAGCCCACTTGGTGTGATAGAGAAGACGCAAAGTAGCCTTGTCGCCCTCTGAAAGGGTCGTGACTACCCGGTCGCTATACATTATATCGTCGCGATAAGGGCTGTGTGCCTTGATTCCCAGAGCATGACCGAACTCATGAGCGGCGGCGCCCTGCATTTTCTCGGGAAGATGATTGACCCTGGTGGAAAGCTCTATGATGACAGGGGTCTTGCGATAAACGGGATTGGCCAGATCCTCCCGGGAGAAAGCCCGGGCACTGGTATTGCCGCCGACATTGATACCGCCGGGACCACTGGTTCCCTGGAACATGTCTGTGTAGAAGACGAATATGTCGGCGTCCCGGGGATCGTTTACGAAGCCGAAACTGATCAGTCCCTCGTCCTGGAAAATCCGCCACTGCTCGATACCTGCCGCCACCTGGTAATTGGTTTCTTCCGTCCATCCCTGGGCCTGCCCCAGATCGCCGAAAGGATCTTCCCGCCTCAGACGTTTGAAGACATCCACTACCCGTGTCTGCTGAAGCTGATCGAAAGGCATCTTGGGGAGCTCGAGACCGGGGCTGATCCAGATTTTGAGGGGCATTCTGGAGGTATCCCAGCGCACGAAGGCCATATTGAGGGTCTCCTCGCCGGGATTATAAGGGTCTGATAGATTCTGGCGGGTTCGATTTTCACCCCGGGTCAGGTGCAAACCGGGAGTCTGGAGATGATAGTCCGAAACCCCGCCGGCGCTGACGCTGGGCTGATTGGGGCGGCCATAGGTGGAATTGTTGAAAAAGCCGGCTCGGGGAAGCCTGTTCTGGCTGAAAGCCTCCAGAAATGAGCTCCCGAAAAGCGCGAAGGCCAGAGAGATAACCAGGCTCGCCTTGGACAGCCGGGACGCTCTTGATGCTTCTCTGGTAGTCAACGCTTGCCTCCTGCGTTTTATATACATAATATAGCAAGACAATTCTCGGGGCAGAAATCAGTTGGAAACCTCCTGTCAAGAAATCATCGCTTCTCGTGTAGCCGAGCTCATTGCCGCCGAGGTAGCGTCGAATCCCTCTATCTGTCTTGGTCTACCCACCGGACGCACCCCGGCAAAAATGTACGCCGAGCTGGTGAAACTGAGCAGGCAGAACAATCTCGACTGGTCCCGCGCAAGCTGCTTCGCTTTAGATGAATATCTCGATGTTGATGAGAGCCACTCTTTCAGCCATTATCTGTCGGTCAATCTCTATGAGGGCGTCGGGCTTCCCGCCGCCAACCGCTTCAATCCCTCCGAAAGCGGAGACGACTACGACGCCCTCATTGCCGCCCGGGGCGGTCTCGACATCACTATTCTGGGTATCGGTTTGAACGGTCATATAGCCTTCAATGAGCCCGGTATTCCGGCTGACAGCTGGACTCACTCCATCGTTCTCACCCCATCTACAATAGAAGCCAACCGGGAGCTCTTCAAAGGGGCACGGCGAATTCCCACCAGAGCCGTGACCATGGGGATCTCGACGATTCTCGCAAGCCGCCGGATAATCCTCATGGCTTTCGGAGAAAAGAAACGCTCGATCCTGGACCAGGCCCTCACAGGTCCGGTAAGCCCCGAGATTCCGGCATCTTTCCTGCAACAGCACGGCAGCCTCCAGGTGTTTACCGACTTCGAGCGTGCACAAGCCTGCCGACTTGACTAGAATGCTTAGTATGAATAAGAGCGCCATAAATATACCCATAGCCGTCGCCATCGTCCTGAGCCATATCTTCGTGTCCCCTGCCGCGCAAGCCGACCCGGTGCCGAGCGATCTAATTCCTCCGGATGTCACCCTGAGCCCCAATGCGCGCTCGGCGAAAACCCCTTCCCAGACACCCGCCACCTCCGGCGCTCCCGGTACTCCCGGAACTTCAACTCCGGGCCTGGGCAATACCCAGCTTCCCTATGCCAAGGGACGAGGGGTTTATGGCGGTGCTTCTCCCACCAATCCCCCGCCACCGCCCATGGGATCGAGCGCTTTCACCGGATTCAAGACCCCGCCTCCCAATCAGGTTCCGGACCAGAATACGAACACGACAAATCAAGATCAGAGCCAGGCAACTGATCCGGTGGCGGTCATCGAAACCGATCGCGGCACCATCACCATGCGGCTCTTCAAGAAATATGCGCCGCAAACAGTAGAAGCTTTCATAGAGATGGTCAACTCGGGCTTCTATAACGGTCTCACATTTCACCGGGTGGAGCCGGGCTTCGTCGTCCAGGGCGGCTGCCCCAACGGCAACGGCTCGGGCTTCTATATCGATCCCAAGACCAATCACCCGAGACTCCTTCTTCTCGAGCCTTCCGCCTATCTCAAGCACAACGCCCCGGGCGTCGTGGCCATGGCGCACACCTCCAGGAACCCGCATTCATCGAGTTGCCAGTTCTATATCACCCTGGCCCCGCAGCCCAACCTCGATGGCCGATACTCTATCTTCGGCGGGGTGATAAGCGGCATGGATGTGGTCCAGCAGATTCAAAAAGGCGACAAGATCAAGTCGATCACTATGGAGCAGTGAGGCCCATCACTTTGCTGATGCCGTGGATGATGCTCCAGGGATGGGGCGGGCATCCGGGAATGAATACATCCACCGGAATCACTTTGCTGACACCATCGGCACTGGCATAGCCACCCCGGTGCACGCCCCCGGAGATGGCACAGGATCCGGCAGCGATCACCCGGCGCGGCTCGGGCATGGCTTCATAGCTTCGCCTGAGGGCCTCCTGCATGCCGGTAGGCACCGGTCCTGTCACCAGGAGAACATCGGCGGCTCGCGGAGACGCCACCAGTTGCACCCCGAACCGCTCGCCGTCGAAAATCGGATTGAAGGCTGCCGCCACTTCGCTGTCACAGGACGAGCAGCCGGTGGATACCACCCGCACCGCCACCGATCGCCTGAACAGGGCGCTGCCTGTTCGGGATGTTTGCTCGGAAGACTGCGAGGCGCTCTCGGTCTTTTTTCTCAGGACTTTGAGATCTTCTCTGCGTGTCACCGCCGTCCTGGTAGAGAGATTCTTCACGATCACGCCGTCCGGACAGGTCTCGATACAGAGCCCGCAAGCGATACAGGCGCCGAGATCGATACTTAGATCGGAACCACTTGTTTCAGGATCGATGCTGATGGCGTCGGTCGGGCAGACACTGGCACAGGCATCGCAGGACGCCGAGGAGCAGGGGACTTCGGGCAGAAGATCCGGCAGAGCAAGACAGTGCCCGGGCAGCGGCGGGCAGAAAGACTTCTGGGTGACCAGTCCCCCGGTCAGAAGATGGCTCAGGATTTTAAGCACAGGCACCTCACAGATCGTGACCGGAATAGGAGAGACTGAAGCTTTTGTTACAGATCGGAAAATCACCGATGAGATAATTGCGAGCCGCAATCGCCATGGCTGTCCAGTTGTTGACGCTCGGATCCTTGATCACATAGCGCCTCACAGCGCCACCATCGTCGGTGAAGACCAGATGTATGAGCTCGCCGCGAAAAGCCTCGACGATACCGAGACCGACGGAGGACGGGGCGAGACTCCCCTCCGTGATAGAGCTTCGGAATTCTCCCGGGGGCAAACTGCCGATCGCCGTCTCGACAAAGGCCAGGCTGGCCAGCGCCTCTCTGGCTCTCACCCGGGTTCGGGCCAGCACATCCCCGGCGGACTCCACCACGATATCGAAGTCTTCTCCCCCGGGCGATCCCGACCGGACATCATAGGCGACACCACTGGCCCGAGCGCCGACGCCGACGAGTCCGAAATCCAGGGCAAGAGACCTCGACACCACGCCTATACCAGTAATTCGCTCCACCACCGCCGAGCTGTCCACGAACAATCCAGCCAGATACTCGAGCTCCGCCTTCAATTGCCCGGCACCATTGGCGATATCGCTCAAGAACTCGGACGGATCGCGGGTCACTCCTCCCGGGCAGATATAGCCTCTCAGATAGCGAGAGCCGCTGAGGAGCTCTGCCAGACGAAGCGCCTTGCCCCGCAAGATCGAGAAGCTCGAAGCCGCCCCCTGGAAGCCGACATCCACAGCCATGCCTCCGACATCACCGATATGCATGGCTGCTCTCTCGATCTCCAGGGCTATCCGCCTGAGAGCCTCGCCCCGGGCAGGCACCACCGTCTCCGCCAGGGACTCGAGAGCCAGAGCGCTGGCCAGGGCATTACCGGCGCTGGTGTCCGACGCCGCGGCCTCGGCCAGAAAACGAGCCTTGCTCCAGGGGACCTCAGTAAGCCGCTTCTCCACCCCGCGATGGAGAAAGCCGAATCGCAATTCCAGATTCTCGACGATCTCGCCAAGACAGCTGAGCCTGAAGTGGCCTGGCTCGATAATTCCGGCATGCACCGGACCCACCGGCAATTCCCAAACCCCCTCGCCACGTACTTGCATGAAGCTGAAATCGGGACGTGCCGTCCGCTCTTCCACCGCCAGCGGTGCCAGGGGAACAGCTCCCTCGACGAAGACCGAACGCAGCCGGGGATGCCCCTCCGGCGTTATTCCGAATAGATCCTTCAGAGTACGCTCGAACCAGTGAGCCTGGGTTACAGTGAGCGAGACGGCAGGATAGCTCGGTCCCGACTCTTTGCCGAGCTCGCTCTGGTCGAACCGGCTTTCGAGAAGCTCGGCCTTTCCGGTGCTGTTATCGAGAATGAGAGTGACAATCTGATTCCCATCGATGGAGCTCATCAAGCCAAGGCGATGGCCCTCCTTTTCCAGGGCCGTCTTGACCGTGTTTCTCAACTCGCCCGGGGCGACATCTCTAGTTTCGACTCGCATACTCATGGACTCCCCCAGAAGAATTCAGGAATCATCAATCCAAGAGCCAGCGAGATCAGAAGAAGACAGGCGGGCACGAGCAGATCCGGCGCGCAGAGGGGTTGACGTGGTTTAGGAGATCCGCAGACGATCCGCAAGACATGATAAGTGACGGCTATGAAACCCACCGCCAGACCGGTGGTGATAAAGCCGAACTGTACCCACTGCTCGGCTCGGCCGGTGGAAAGCAGAATCACCCACTCCGGGATGAAAGAGCCGAAAGGAGGGAGACCGCAGACAGCCACCGCCGCCAGTACCAGCACCAGGGCGCAGAAGGGCGAAAGCTGCGCCAGCCCCCTCATCTTCTTCAAATACTTGGTGCCGGTTATCTGGATGATGCTGCCAGAGGTGAGAAAGAGCGCTACCTTGGCGACGCTGTGATTGAGAGCCTGAAGGAAGAAGAGTGGCGCCTGACCGAGCCCGATAGCCACCAGCATGAGACCGACATTCTCGATACTCGAATAAGCCCAGAGACGCTTGAGCCCGTGCTGCCTGACAAGAAACAGCCCGGAAACGAGGACGGTCACCGCCCCGGACCAGAGGACCAGTCCGCTGGTGAATGCCCCCTGACCGGTGGCAGCAGCCACTTCGCTCAGGCGAAAGATGGCGAACAGAGCGCAGTTGAGCAGAGCTCCCGAAAGCATCGCCGAGGCCGGCGCCGGGGCCTCCGAATGGGCGTCGGGAAGCCAGCTGTGCAGAGGAAACATGCCGGCTTTGGTGCCGTATCCTAAGAAACAGAAAATGAAACCGAGTCGCCTGAGCTGATGCTCGAGCAATGGTGCCGAGCCGGTCAGAAGAGAAATCTCCAGGGTGCCCCCGGGCACAGCGCCGTATCGGCTGGAGGCGAAGAGAAAGACCGTACCCAACAAGGCGAAAGCGATGCCGACACTGCAGATGATCAGATATTTCCAGGTAGCCTCCACGGCATTGCGATCGCGATTATGATAGACGAGACCGGCGGAAAGAAGCGTGGTTCCTTCAATAGCTATCCACATATAGCCGAGGTTGTCGCACAGAAACACCAGCTGCATGGAAAGAGAGAAAAGCACCGCGAAGCAGTAGAAGAGCCTGACTCGCTGGAGCACCTGAGCCCCTGAGGCGAGCTCGCGCCGGAAGAAGAAATGAGCCTGGGTCAAAGAGCAGGCGCAGACAAGGGTGGTAAGACAGAGGAAAGAACCGGAAAGGCGGTCGATGAGAAAACCGGGGATAATCGGCACCGGGCTCTCCACCCCGACAAGAAGCGGTGCCACCAGATACAGGGCAGCACCGAACTGCAACCAGGAGACCACGGCGGTTATCGATGAAATCACACCGACTTTGCGCAGAGCAAGCGACAGCACCGCAAGAACCAGAGGCGCGACGAGCAAGGCTGTAAGCACGTTCATATCGAGCATGACCGCCTACTCCCTGAGATCCGTGAGCTTTGTCACATCGATATGCTCGAAGCTCTTCTGGATCTTGAATGTGATCAGCCCGGCAATCATGACTGCCACCAGCACATCCAGAAGCACTCCCATCTCGACGATCAGAGGCATTCCCCGGGCCATGGTGAGAGCGAAAAGGAAGATGCCATTTTCCATGGTCAGAAAGCCGACGACCTGACTGACAGCGGTCTTTCTGGTGAGCATGAACAGGGCGCCGGTGAAAAGCAAAGAGATCGAGGCCGTAATACTGCCGGTGACCTGGTCGCCGTCCACCGGCAGGGGCAGGCGCCCGGCAAGCAAGTATGATACTCCCATCAATACGATGCCTGTATGCATGGCGATGGGAATGGCAAGCACTGTGCCCGGATCGAAATAGACCTTGATCCGGCTGAGAATCCGGCTCAAGAACCAGGGAACCCAGAGGGCCTTGATAGCGACCATGGCAAGGGCAATGAGCAGGAGGTGGGACTCGCCCAGGATGCCCGCCCTCAGACCGGCGACCAGAGCGATGGCTCCGGTGGAAAGAGCATAGGCGAGCAGATTGGTACGCAGGTTGCCCGAGCCCACCATGAGAATCGACAGGATCGCAGCCAGCAGGGCGACAGCCTCTGAGAAGGAGAAAAGACTCATGTCATCCTCCCCATGATTGCGCCTCCGGCAGCCAGAAGGGCCATGGTGATGGCATAGGCGACATACTCGGGGACACGCGTCCAGCGCAGCTTCACCACCACTGTCTCGACCAGGGCAGTAATCAGAAGCATGGAGAAGATCACCAGAAGGCTGAGAACAGCCAGGGTTGATGCCTGAGGATGAATCACGCAAGCCAGGGCATGAATGAAGCATTGCCCGGCAAGCCCGAACATCACCACCAGACGCACAGAATACGATAGCTCCACGAGAGCCAGGTTCGGCCCGCTGCTCTCGATCACCATGGCCTCGTGCACCATGGTCAACTCCAGGTGAGTCGTGGGATCGTCTACCGGCATGCGGGACAGCTCCGCCAGAGTGGCGAGAAAGAGCGCCGCGCCGGCGGTGCTCCAGACAGTCAGGTCATGCAGTGTATGCGGCCGAGCAAAAGAGAACATGTCACCGAGATCGGTGCTCCTGGCAATCACCGCCACCGCCGCCAGACTGAGCACCACCGCCGGCTCCACAAGAAGCGATAGAGTCGCTTCCCGGCTGGCGCCGAAACCGCCGAAGGGCGAGCCGGCATCGAGAGCCTGGAGGATCGAGAAGAATCTGAGCAGGGCAAGCAGATAGATAGCCAGGAACAGATCCTCGATGAGGAAAACAGGCTTGAATGAGAGCCAGGGCAGGATAAGGGCGAGAAAGAGAGCCAGACAGAGATTGGCCACGGCACAAAACCGGAAGAGCCAGCTCGCATCGTTGCTTACCACCTCTTCCTTTCCGAGTAGTTTGAAGAAGTTATAAACCGGTTGCAGGATCGGTGGTCCGATTCGATTCTGCAAACGTGCTTTCAATAGCCGGATCGTGCCGATGGCAAGAAACGGAAGAACCATGAGAGCAACAGAGAAAAGGAGCCAGTCCATCACAGATAGACCCCCAGGAGCAGGAGGAAAACCAGGGTAACCAGCACATAGAGAAGATAGAGATGGATGCTGCCCGCCTGGAGCCTGGCCAGGTGGGCGCTGAGATACTCGACCAGATGGATGATCGGAAGATAGAAACGAGACTCCAGATGAGACTGCATCGAGGTCTCCACCGAAACGACCTCGGGGAAATGACGGCGATCGCGTCCTTCGATTTTCTGAGCCAGCTTGTAGACGAGGACCGGTCTGAATAGAGACGCCACTGGCTGGACAAAACTCTCGTCAGCAATCTGCATGCGCTCGGAAAGCGCTCCGTAGCCGCACTCCCAGGTAGAGTAGTTGCGCACTTTTCGCCCCCCGAGCGTGATCATCATATAGATGAAAATGCAGGCACTGGCAAGAATGCAGATGATGAGCGGGACATCGAGACCGGCGGTGGCCGCCGATGCCAGCCCGGACACAGACTCGACCTTCTCTATACTCTTCACGATAAAGCTCGATCCCACTGCGCAGACCAGGCAGGCCAGAGCCAGGAAGATCTGGCCGAAGATCATGCTTGTTTTGCATTCCCGGGCCCGGGCCACAGCCCGATTGCGCGGACGACCGAGGAAAACCAGGAAGAAAGCCTTGGAGAAACATGCCAGGGCGAGCCCGCCCACCAGAGCGAGGACACCGATAGCCGCTAGAGCGAGAGCCGGCGCTACCACACCGCCGTCACCCAGGGCCACTTGCAGGAGACCCTGATAGAGGAGCCATTTGCCGACAAAGCCGTTGAGCGGAGGCAGAGCCGAGATTGCAATGGCGCCGGTGAGAAAACAGACCATGGTGAAAGGCATGGCATTTTTAAGACCGGAAAGACGGTGTAGATCCCTGGTGTGCATAACCGAGTCCACGGCTCCGGCACAGAGAAAAAGCAGTGACTTGAAGATGCCGTGACCGAGACAGTGATAGAGAGCCGCAGCGAATCCGAAAGCAGTGACCGCTTCGCTGCCGAAAACCTTGCCGAAGAGGGCGACTCCCAGAGAGAGCGCGATAAGACCGACATTCTCCACTGTGGAGTAAGCAAGCAAGCGCTTCAGATCGATCTGGACCAGGGCGAAGAGGACGCCCCAGAGTGCCGAGACGCCGCCCAGAACCACCAGGATGACGGCCACAGGCAAGCTGGCACCCTCGCTCCCGAAGAAGAGCCTGATCATCGCATAAATAGCCACTTTCACCATGACGCCGCTCATCAGGGCTGATACCGGTGCCGGTGCTTCAGGGTGGGCATAGGGAAGCCAGATATGAAACGGCCAGAGACCGGCTTTGATAGCCAGACCGGCAAGAACCAGGACGGCAGCGGGAAGGCAGGCGGGATCCCCGGCTTTAATTGCCGAGAAGGACCAGTCCCCGCATTGCAGATAGAAAAGAATGAAGCCTACGGCAAGGCAAACCACCGCTACGCGGGTAGCGCCAAGATAGACGATCACCGCCCGAGCAGCTCGCAGAGCCTTGATATCGCTCGCCACAAGAATTGCCGAGCTCACCGACATCAATTCGAAAAAGAGCAGAAAAGTCAGCGAGTTTGCTGCCAGGATTACACCGCCCATGGACAGGACAAAGATCGAAAGGGAGGGCCAGAAGGTCCTTCCGCTCAGCCCCTCGCTGCTCTTGTGCTGCTCGAGATAAGCCGGAGCATAGACCGCCACCGGCACCACGATGAGACAGAGAAGGAACACAAAGAAGCAAGCAAGGGGATCGACATTGAACGCCACCGGCGCCAGGCCGAGATAAAAGGGCTCGGGAGCGGAAAAGGATAGATATTTGTCGAACCCGATGATCGCTCCGGCCATTCCCGGGAAAGCAGCAGCAACGAGCCCCAGAGAAGCGGTCCAGGAAGGCGTCTTTCGACCGACCAGGGCAGAGAAGAAGGCGCTGACCAGAAGAATCCAGAAGGCACAGATAAATAGATTGCCGACTTCGTTCATTCCGGGGACTGCCTTAATTGCGAATTTTCGCAATTAGAAAATTGCATACTTGTTGAATTTGCAGAGCGACGTTAATATACAGTGAAGCGATTCACCGGACAAGATGGTCCCGGATAAAAGAAATGACAACTTCCCTCGACGAACGCGAGAAGCTGGTCAAGTTCAAAGCCGACTTCCTCAAAGCTCTGGCCAACCCTCTGCGTATACAGATTATCGATGAGCTCCGTGACGGCGAGCTCACCGTCACCGAATTGAAAGAAAGGCTCAAGAAAGAGCTACCGAACATTTCTCAACAATTGAGCGTTCTTAAAACCAGACACCTGGTGGTTTCTCGCAAGCAGGGAAACAACACCTACTACTCCTGCACCGACCCGGCGGTGTTCAAAGTGCTGGACGCCATCAAAGAGGTTTTCAACAATCATCTGATCGATCTCCAGGAAACGCTCAAAAAGCTCTAGAATAGATAGAGCCCAGGCTGGAGACTGCCGTGAAAAAACTGATCAAGGGACTGCACCAGTTCCGCACCGAGACATTCCTCAATCACAAAGCCCTTTTCGACAGGCTTTCCCAGGGACAAAACCCCGACGCGCTTTTCATCACCTGTTCGGATTCGAGAATCAATCCCAATCTGATCACTCATACCGATCCAGGCGATCTCTTCATCATCAGAAACGCCGGCAATATAGTGCCGCCCCACGGTACCGTGGTCACCGGCGAGATAGCCACCATAGAGTTCGCCATCGTGGCCCTAGGCATCAAAGACATCATCATATGTGGTCACACCCTATGTGGTGCCATGAAAGGATTGCTCGCCGACAAGCTCGACAACATGCCTTCGGTGAGCGAATGGCTCAAGTACGCCGAGACAACAAAGCGGCTTTTGAAAGACGTCTACAGCGACATCGAAGATCAAGAAACCCTCGTCAATATCGCAACCCAGGAGAATGTCCTGGTTCAGCTGGAGCATCTCCGCACCCTGCCAGCCGTGGCCTCGGCTCTGTCTCGCGGCGAGATCAACATCCACGGCTGGATCTACAAGATTCAGACCGGCGAAGTCTTCGCTTACGATCCGGACCTTGGCCAGTTTCTCTCCATGTCGGAAGTGGCCACCCCTCAGGGCGCCGGTCTCCGGACACGCAAGCTGGAAGCGCAATCGATTTAGATGCTTTTGGCCTAGATACTGTTCGGGTCGGCATAAGAAGGAAGCTTCTGCTTCTTGCCTTCGGGCATGATGATAACCGGGCTGCCGGGAACGGGTTGACCGTTCCGGAACATGTCTCTCATCTGCTGGTTCATATACTTGAACATCTGGGCGAAGTCCCGGTTGAACTGAGCATTGTAGTCACGCTGGATGCTGCTGCTGCCCGGTGGGGCGATCCCTGTGAAGGGCCTCATCTGGATTCCGCTCGAGCCAGCCCGGGGCAAAGGTCCTTCAGGAAGGTCGGAGAGAGAGCGTCCAGGCAGACCGATGCCGGCAACCTTTTTGAGACGCTCGATTCGATCGAGATAAGACATGGCTGTTGACGGCTGTCCGAAAAGGCTGGTCTCGAGCCGGCCAAGGCGCTCATCCATGGTCTCTCCCCTGTAGGTCTTTTTGAGGACTCGCCATTCCAGGGTGGTGAGGATCGGATAGTCCGAACGGGAGCCGTCCTCGGCTGATTTCTCGGTCTTATCGGTTTTATCTGATTCAGGTGCGTTTTCTGCTGCCACTTTCTCGGCGGAAGCTCGATCACGCTTGGCGATTGTAGCTCGCAGCCTCTCGATGCGCTCTTCCGGAACACCGTACTGAGCGGAGCCGAATACCAGGCATTCCAGGCGCTCCACCCGCTTGGTCAGAGGATCGTGCTCGTAATCATGAAAGAAGAATCGATTCTCCATGACCCGAAGATCCTTAATGGACTGCTCATATTCAGTCTGTTTACTCTCCGGCGAAGCCGAAAGAGCCGGCAGAGCGAAAAAAAGGACCGAGATGGCGATTAGAATTGGCTTTCTCATACTCTCAGGATAACACCGATTGCAAGAGAAAATCGAAGGGGAGCCTTGCAGGGCTCCCCTTTCGCATTTATTTAGCCGACAGGCTATTCGTCAGTCTGGTGGAATTCGGCATCCACGACATCGTCGCCGGAAGCCGTGAATCCGGACTCTTCCTGAACCTGCTGGTCGATTCCCGTGCCGGCATAAGGATCGTAGGGCACTTCTTCCTGGGCAGCATAGCCGCCGTCGTCGTAACCGCCCTGATCGTAGCCGCCTTGCTCGTAGCCGCCATCAGTACCGTATCCGGCATCATCGTCGCCTTCTTGCCACTCTTCGCCGCCACCGCCTTTGGCTCTGGCAGCCTGTTGCAAGAGGACGAGGGCGCCCCGCAGTTCGTTCATGATCGACTTGAGGGTCTCGAGATCGGCACCGTCCTTGAGCTTCTGACGCAGGTCGGCGACCAGCATCTCGGCTCTCGATTTCTCACCGGCGGTGACCTTGTCGCCAAGATCGCGCACCTGACGCTCGACGGCATAGCAGATGCTGTCGGCTTCGTTGCGGATATCGGCTTCTTCCTTGCGGCCTCTGTCCTCGGCAGCATGAGCTTCGGACTCGCGGATAGCCCGCTCGATGTCGTCTTTGCTCATATTGGTGCTGGCGGTAATCGTGATCTTCTGCTCTTTGCCGGTTGCCTGGTCGCGAGCAGTGACGTTGAGAATACCGTTGGCATCGATATCGAAAGTCACCTCAATCTTGGGAGTGCCCCGGGGAGCCGGAGCGATCCCATCAAGACGGAAGTTGCCCAGGAGCTTGTTGTCACGAGCCATGGGGCGCTCGCCCTGGAATACATAGATATCCACAGCGGTCTGGTTGTCTTCGGCTGTGGAGAATACTTCGGTCTTTCTCGTGGGGATGGTGGTATTGCGCTCCACCAGCTTGGTCATGACGCCGCCCATGGTCTCGATACCCAGCGATAGCGGGGTAACGTCCAGAAGCACGACACCTTTGACTTCACCGCCGAGAACGCCGGCCTGGATAGCTGCGCCTACCGCCACCACCTCGTCGGGGTTGACGGTCTGGTTGGGCTCTTTACCACCGGTAAGACTGGCGACCAGAGCCTGGACAGCCGGAATACGAGTGGAGCCGCCGACAAGAACGACCTCGTCGAGACCCTCGAAACTCAGCTTGGCATCTTTGAGTGCCTGCTCCATGGGAGCGCGGCAGCGTTCCACAAGGTGCCGGGTGAGCTCATCGAAGCGAGCCCGGGTAAGGGTCATCTCGAGGTGCTTGGGACCGGAAGCGTCTGCTGTGATGAAAGGAAGCGAGATACCGGTCTCGGTTACCGACGAAAGCTCGATCTTGGCTTTCTCGG